>DAOWEW010000133.1 GCA_030638305.1 Desulfobacteraceae bacterium | reverse complement strand
CAAAGGATAAGCAGCATGATCACGGCCTATAATAACAGGTGTTTTGTTTTTATACATATTTTTAAGACCTTATTTTTAACCCACCTCCACCTTCAGTCTATCAATATATCCGCAAGGGGAAAAACAATATAATCACAGCCTGAAAGTTAGCCCCGAGGCGTGTTAATTTATAGGAATTTCCTTTTTTTTTTTGCAGGATATACAGGATGATCAGGATATAAAAAAATAAAGAAATCATGTAAATCCCGTTAATCCTGTCAGAAAAGTCCGCCCGAAGGGCGCTAATTTAATCGGAAATGTAAAATTCGGGGCAACTATTCATTATGGTATTTTCTAAAAACAAGCGATGCATTTGTCCCTCCAAAACCAAAAGAATTGGACATCGCAATCTCAACTTTTTTCTTACGTGCAGTGTTGGGAACATAATCAAGATCGCACTCTTCGGAAGGATTATCAAAATTTATAGTCGGCGGAATAATATCTTTATTGATTGCAAGACTTGTAAAAACCGCCTCAATCCCGCCGGCTGCACCAAGCAGATGACCGGTCATTGATTTAGTGGAACTGATTGCTACTGAATAAGCCTTGTCTTTGAATACCTGCTTGATTGCCATTGTCTCATAAAGGTCGTTAAGCTGAGTTGACGTACCATGAGCATTAATGTAATCAACCTCGTTGCAGGAAATGCCGGCATCATCAAGAGCGGCCTGCATACACCTTGCAGCGCCTTCTCCACCGGGAGAGGGTGCACTCATATGATATCCGTCTCCGCTCATACCATATCCAATAACTTCAGCATAAATATGAGCCCCTCTTTCCAATGCATTTTCGAGAAGTTCAATAATAAGAATGCCGCTTCCTTCACCTACAATAAAACCATCACGATCACGGTCAAAGGGGCGGGATGCTTTTTCAGGCTCGTCATTACGAGTTGACAGGGCTTTCATAGCATTAAAACCGGCAATGCATGTTGGCGTAATAACAGACTCAACGCCACCTGTTACCATAATATCTGCTGCACCTCTTTTTATGATTTCGAATGAATCGCCGACAGCATGTGTGCCTGCCGCGCATGCTGTTGCAACCGAAGCATTGGGCCCTTTAGCACCCAGATAAATAGAAACCATTCCAGGAGCCATATTCCCAATCATCATAGGAATAAAAAACGGAGTTACCCTCTTGGGACCTTTTGTCTCTATAACTCTCTGTGTTTGCTCCATTATTGACAGTCCACCCAAACCGCATCCTGTCAGGACTCCAATTCTGTTTGCATTAGAACTGTCGATTACCAGATCCGAATCTTCAAGCGCCATACGAGCAGCCGCAACAGCATAAGCAATAAATCGCTCTGTACGTTTTGCATCTTTTTTCTGGAGATAATCCTCAGGATTAAAACCCTTTATCTCACCTGCAATTTTTGTATGAAAATCTTTAGTATCAAATCTGGTTATCTCAGCTATCCCTGATTTTCCGGCACACAGTGCCTGCCAGGTTTCTTTAACCCCTATACCAAGAGGCGTTATTAGTCCTACGCCTGTAACAACTACCCGCCTATCCAAGCAGACCTCCTTAATAGAATTATTTTCTTATTTAGTGTCCGAACGAAAACCGGAAAATTTTTTCAAGTTCAAGGAAGGCACAAATTATAACCGCAGAAATACATGGAGTAGTTTGAGGATTAAAATTTGTGACTGACGCAGAAATCGGAAAAATTGGCAGTTTTCGTTCAGGCACTATTTATGAACGCTTACGAGTATATTCGATAGCATCTTGTACAGTAAGAATTTTTTCGGCATCATCATCAGGAATATCTATATCAAATTCTTCTTCCATTGACATTATAAGCTCAACCAGATCAAGCGAATCTGCCCCTAAATCATCCACAAACGATGCACCTGGCACAACCTCATCCAGATCAACACTTAATTTTTCTGCAATAATATTTTTTACTTTATCCTCAACTGACATTAAAATTTTCTCCTTTCACATAAGAGACCTTTGAAAAAATGCTCAATTTTGTTCGAGTACAAGGAAGGCGAAAATTTTAACCGCAGGAATACATTGAGTATTTCGAGGATTAAAATTTGAGCCTGACGCAGTAATCGGGCAAAAGGGAGTGTTTTGCAAAAGTTTCACATATACATTCCACCATTTACATGGATTACCTGACCTGTAATGTATGCTGCATCATCTGAGGCCAAAAATTTAACAGCAGCAGCAACATCTTCCGGCTGCCCCCCCCGACCCATCGGCACCTGATCCAGCATAGCTGCCCTGGCCTTTTCAGAAAGCACTGCCGTCATGTCTGTCTCTATAAAACCGGGAGCAACTGCATTGACGGTAACATTTCGAGAGGCAAATTCTTTAGCCGCTGTTTTTGTCAGCCCGATTAATCCTGCCTTTGAAGCGGAATAATTTGCCTGTCCCGGATTGCCGTTGACACCCACAACAGATGCCATATTTACTATGCGTCCATAGCGCTGTTTCATCATAGTTCTTGCGGCAAGTCTCATGCAGGTAAATGCACCTTTTAAGTTTATATCTAACACCATATTCCAGTCATTTTCATTCATACGAACCAACAGTCGATCCCTGGTAATACCAGCATTGTTAACAAGAATATCTACTCGACCGGTTTCATCAACTATTTTCTTAAAAAAAGCTTCAACATCTTTTTCAGATGCTACATCAACACTCATACTTGCTGCCGAACTACCCAGTTCAGCAACCATTTTTTCTGTTTCAGCAGCAGCAGCCTCTTCAGCTTCCGGATTACCTGGAGAAAAATAGTTAAAATAGATTTGCGTCTCCGGATTTGCCAGGGAAAGACAAATGGCTCGGCCAATACCTCTTGAAGCACCTGTAACAACGACAGTACGTTTTTCAGGCATTTAATTACCTCTCAAATAATATGTCTGCAACCATATCCATGTCTTTAATGACATTTTCATAGCTGCCAAGCAGTTTATTATAAGAAACAGCCTCCATAAAATCAGAGACGGTTTTCTGATCAAAAGCCCCGGAACCCATAAGTATCTTCAATATATTATGAGTTACAACCTGCGCTGTTTCATTTGCAAAAATCCTTGACATTGCCTTTATCTTTTCGGCTTCAGAATTTCCTGCTTCAACAAGTGATTTTGCCTTACGCGCCATGCTTACTCCAACTTCCACATGTGTCATCATGTCGGACAGGGCAAACATAATATGTTGTTTTCTGGTAAGCTTGTTGTCATGTACAAGCATTATGGTCTCATTAAGAGCCCTGGCAGCAAGCCCATAAAATCTGCATCCGGCATCATTCAAGGTATTCTCCAGTTCTTCCATCTCTGAAGATATGTTTTCGTAATATTTACCTTTTGTTTTCCGCGTAATTTTCCAGCGAAACGTACTGATTATACTCTGCTGAATTTCGCTGGTTCCTTCATAAATACAGGTGATTTTAACATCTCTTTTTATCTTTTCCACCTCAAATTCGTGAATGTATCCATAACCGCCAAGCGCCTGTATGGCATCATCGGCTGCTTTATCGGCAGATTCGGTGGCAAAGAACTTGGCAATTGAACCTTCAACCTGCAGATCCTCTTCTCCTGAATCCAGTCTTTCCCCAATTTCTTCGATATAGGCTGTTGCTGCTTCGAGCCTTACAGCATTCGGTACAATCAGTTTGTGTGTATAGCCCTGTTTTTCAGAAAGAGAAGAGCCGAACTGAATTCTCTCCTTAGCATATGGAATAACTATGCTCAGAACTTTCTGACCGGCACCCAGGCCCATAGCAGCTACCATAAGTCTTGTATATCCAAAAACCTTGTTAGCCTGCCTCATCCCTTCTCCGGGAACACCACCAATAAGATTTTCAACCGGTACAAAGACATCGGTAAATGAAAGCGGCGATGTATTTGATGCACGTATCCCGTGTTTTTCTTCCCCTTTGCCCTGGACAAAGCCTTTTGAGCCTTTCTCCACAATAAAAAATGACGGACCCTCAGGAGTATTGGCAAGAACCGTGATGAAATCAGCAAATCCTCCTGTTGATATAAACTGTTTGGTACCGTTTATATTGTATCCAAGGATTTCACCGGCGTCGTTTGCTACAGGATCGGCCGTTGTCTTTAAGGCAGCAAGGTTGCTCCCGGCTCCGGCTTCAGTAACAGCATAAGCTACAAGAGATTTTCCTTCAGCAAGAGTTCCAAGCCATTTATGCTTCTGTTCCTCAGTAGCTCCAACTATTATAGGATCCGAGCCGAGCTGAATAGCAAAAAAACCTGTTGCAATGCCGAGGCATATGCTGGATATTTCACGAATTACTTCACAGCAGTCACGAGCCCCTCCTCCTATACCTCCATATTCTTCAGGTATAAACAGGAGCTGCAAACCGATATCTTCTCCGAGCAACTCACGAATCGTATCTTCAGGAAAAATTTCATTTTTATCAAATTCAAGAATTTTTTCCTTTGTAAGAAGGCGTTTCTCAAGCTGCCTCACGGTATCAATTATCATATGCCTTGCCTCAAGGTCGAGACCTTTGAGATTGCGTCCGGCAGTAGCTGTTGATGCTGTCATATATTAATCCTCTTTTATTTCTATAATAGTCCGCCCCTTATAGGTACCGCAGGAATGACATACATGGTGTGAAACTTTAGTTTCCCCGCACTGGGGGCAAGCAGTCAAATTTGGAGCCTTGGCTTTAATATGAGCACGTCTTTGGTTCCGCTTTGACTTAGATGTTTTACGCTTTGGTACAGGCATGAGTAATCTCCTAATTGTTTGTATTTATATGCTATATAATGTATTTCGCTACATAATGACAAGATCGCAATACAAGTAATTGAATTAAAAAAGATTGTCAAGAACTTTTATCCCCTTATTTCAAATGAACAAATTTGTATTTATTTGATTTGTATCGTTGGTATTATTTTATAAATTATCGTAGGAAACAAATTTGTAACTTATTCAAATATTAGATTAATCTCCAGTTTTTAGCTTATCTGTTCATGTCTTTTTGTTACAATAAAGTAACACTCAAAAAGTTCATCAATAATTTTTGACAAAGTCCCAGAATTATCTTCTACACGATTTATTACTTGCTTTTACTAGTTTAAGATAATGCTTAATGTAGTGTAAGTGAATCACTTAATACAATTGTAGAGAAATTATATTCTATTGTATTTATTATTAATAAAAATATAATTTACCTAATAAGCATTAATTGGCTTATACTGATAATATACTGCCTGAGTTGTAGAAGCAAATAATCAGATCAGGTTAGGAACGTGGACGAAATACCTTCCCCAAGTATGCACACAGATTTGGGTCGAATTTGTTTGTATTGAAGAAAGTGATGAATTAACTTGACTCTATTATATATTTTATATAATTAGGTAACGTTTTTCAAGCGATTTTTTTTGACGGAATGAACGAGAAAAATTTCTGAATCAAATGAGGGATCGTCTAACGGCAGGACGACGGGTTCTGGTCCCGTTAATCAAGGTTCGAATCCTTGTCCCTCAGCCAAACGCAAAAACAGGGCAGAAGAAAACAATTTTTCAGAGATCTCAATATAAGGAACGTGGACGAAATAACTTCCCCAACTATGCATCACAGCTTCAGGCCACCTTTGTCCAAGTCTCAAAGCCAGGCTCAAATTACAAAAATATCAAAATAGCTAAGCTATCCCATCAACTTTTGTGATCCGAGCCTATATTTGAGATTTGGACAAATTCGACCCAAATCTATGCGCCTGCTTGTGGAAGTTAATTCGTCCACGTTCCTAAAAGGGGTTATAAGTTTTTTCTTATAACCCCTTTTGTCTTTGAACGAACCCTTAACGGGTGCCCGAACGAAAAAAATTTCTATTTTTCGTTCAGGCACTAACTGTTTATTTTGTAGCCGTTCACGATTGATATGAATCACAGGTTACAAAGGAGATTTAATTAATGACAAATTATGAACTTGCAAAACAGATTCACAGGGATTTATCACCTGTAGCACCAAAATTATCTGCCGCTCTTAACCGTGCATTAGTTGATATCGGTGAAGGATCAGTTTTATACGGCCTTGAAAAAGGAATGCACAAAGACGATGTTGTAACTTTTCATGAAACCGAACTTATCAACCTGACAGGAACTGATCAGGCTGCTATAATTGCAAAAATTACAGAAGTATTATTTTATTTAGAGGGGCATACTTCCTGGAAAGTTATAGTTGACAAGAGGCCCGGTCCCAACTCAAAAAATATTGAGATGTTTTATACGTTTACCAGAAATAAAGATGCTTAGGAACGTGGACGAAACAACTTCCATAACCATGCATTCCAGATTCAGATCGCCTTTGCCAAATCTCAAATCCAGGCTCAAATCACAAACATATTGAAATAGCTCGCTATTCCATCAACTTTTGTGATCTGAGCCTATATTTGAGATTTGGGCAAATTCGACCAAAATCTGTACGCCTACTTGATGAAGTTATTTCGTCCACGTTCCTAACGTATTACGATATGAGCTTCCCTGCTTTCGGAAGTTACGGTCCACTGGAGGAACTTCGGTTTAAGCGTCGATGCATCCTGCATGGCTGTGTTGCAACAGCTCGAAATATCCTGATATTCCTGCGCTTTCGCGCCTTGCCAGACGGGCGCCTCAACACTTAAAATTGCTAACTTATTCAACCACCCAGACCGTGCAGTTACGTGCGTAGTTAACTATCTTGCTGGAAACACTGCCAAAGAGAAATTCCTCACTTCGTGAAAGCCCTTGTCTTCCAACGACTACGGTGCTGTATTCGGTCTCGTCTCTTTCTTGTAGAATACATTGTGCCATGGATGGACAGTAGCGCACGGGAGAGCGAACCGAAACCGCGTTTTGATCAAACCCCTTTTTTATCAATATCTGACGGTAGTCTTCAAGCATTTTATCAACTTTCTTTTTATACTGACTGAGCCATTTCTCCTTTTCATCAATTGCAGGAAAATAATCTTCTTCCGGTTCATTAATTACATGCAGGATAGTAACACTAAAGCCCGCAGTGCCTTCCAGAAGTTGAGCTACATATAAAACCGCACGACGGGCGTTTTCTGACTCATCAACTGCAATAAGAATGTTCTTATTAAAAGTAAGCTCGTTAGTCATGCTTTTTTCCTCCCTATTGTGAGACCTTTGCAAAACACCCCATTTTGCCCAATTTCGGCGTCAGTCTCAAATTTTAAGCCTCGAAATACTCAATGTATTCCTACGTTTAAAATTTGCGCCTTCCTTGAACTTGAACAAAATTGAGCATTTTTCAAAGGTCTCATTGTATTTGCATTTATGTTTGTATGAACTCTTCCAAATCCTCCAGCAACTGACTGGTGTTATCATAAAACCGGTTGGCTCCACTTGAGAAATGCATGAGGGCACTGTTAAGGGTTTCAGGTATGTAGGGATAAACCTTTTTTAAATTTGCCACACGATTGTGAAAAACAATATTAACATCATCATCTGTCAGCAGACTTAAAGCAGGATGGTTTTGTTTCTTAAGATCAGTCATCATTACATCGCCCATTCCTGTCAGAAATATTAAAATATTACCCAGACCAAAGAGATCATAACCATATATATTCTCTCTCTGTCGATAATTATAATCAAAATCTATCCAGCGAAAATCTCCGCTGTCCCTGTCAATGAAAATATGATCTCTACGAATATCTCCGTGTTTCTCACCATTTTCGTGTAGAAATTTAATAGCCTTAATACACTCAATATATTTACTCAAGATATCGGGAAACAGCTCATAAAAATAAGCCTTATGATCACACTCTAAATTTTGTAAATGAGTATGGAGAGGTTTTCCATTAACCACGTCCAATACTCTAACAATATTTCCATTTTCATCCTCTACCGCATATCCATGCATGAAATTTTTATGATCACCTACCAGCTTTAAAATGCGCGCCTCTTTTTTGGGGCTCCTGAAGCACTCAAAATCAATACCCGCAATATTAGCCATAAACTTTTCATAAAAAACAAGCTTTATGATCTTTCTGCTTCCATCAGTTAAATCAACTGATCGTTTAACCCAGAATTTTTCCTCATCATCAAGTCCAAAACGTCCTTCCTTTGCATTATGCAGGATCAGGAAGGGTTTTTCATCAAGAACAACCACGCTTCCATATTCTACACGAAAAAAATCCGACGTATCTTTGAAAATTTTAAACCGATAATTCTTTGCACGAGGAGATGACCAGCGCGCAACCATTTGATGAATAATTTCTTGAGATATAACTTTTGCCATACATACCTCTCTATCTGATTAGGAACGTGGATGAAATAACTTCCCCAACTATGCTATCACAGCTTCAGGCCGCCTTTGTCTGACCAGCGTTTCCCGTTCGCTCAAGTGATTTGTTCGGCCTTGGTTTTTCTATAAGATAGCCTGAAACATAACGGTGCAGAACACTAGACATAAGTGTTTGATATGGAATTCCATTTTCTACAGCAAGTGTTTGGATTTCCTCCAAAACTTTTGAAGATATTCTGATATTAACTCTTTTATCCTTTTTCAGGGTGTTGCGTGCATACTGGTGGTGTTTCATTATTTCTGCTTTAACATTTTGCACCGACTTCCACTCACCTCGCTCAAAGGATTCGAGAATCTCTTCTTCATCTTTATTGAGTTTAATTTTATTCATTCTTGCCTCCTAAGGAACGAGTGGCTTTACGACTTGGAATTATTGTTTTTAAAATCTTACCATTTTTATTTTCCACAAATGGAACAAGATAAACATAATTATTAATTTTAACCGCGAGTAATTGCTGATTAGGATATTTTTTTTGGTTGGGATGATCTACAAT
>DAOWEW010000109.1 GCA_030638305.1 Desulfobacteraceae bacterium | reverse complement strand
TTTCCATCTTCAATCAGGATATCCATAATGCCGTCTAAATTGCCGGGATCAATTACTCTTCCGCCTTTAATCAGTATCGGCATTTCGTGTACCTCCTGATATCAGATATAAAAGGGCCATGCGGACGGCAACACCATTTGTTACCTGATCAAGAATTATTGAATACGGGCCATCCACAACTTCACAAGCTATCTCAACTCCCCGGTTGACAGGCCCGGGGTGCATTATCAGTACATCGCTTCGAGCGTTTTCCACTCTTTCTTTTGTAAGTCCATACACTTTTGAGTATTCACGTTCAGTAGAAAACAAAAAGCTTTTTTGACGTTCCTTTTGTATTCTCAGCATCATTATAACATCCGCATCGCAGATAGCCTCTTCCACATTATATCTCACTGATGCACCAAGTGATTCTATGCCTTTTGGAATCATAGTAGGAGGACCTGCAACTACAACTTCCGCACCCATTTTTGTGAAGCCTGTAATATTTGATCTTGCTACTCTGCTGTGCGATATATCTCCAATAATTGCAATACGCAACCCTGAGATTCTTCCTTTCTTTTCTCTGACAGTCATCAGGTCAAGAAGTGCCTGTGTTGGATGTGCATGCATGCCATCTCCGGCATTTATAATAGAGGGTTTAACGAGACGTGCAAGCAGGTGGGGAGTACCTGCAAATGAATGCCGCAATACAATAATATCAGGATTCATGGCTTCAAGATTTCTTACAGTATCTGCAAGTGTTTCTCCCTTTACAATGCTGCTTGAGTTCGCAGATATTGACAGGCTATCGGCACTTAGTCTCTTTGCAGCAATATCGAAAGATATGCGTGTTCTTGTGCTGGGCTCATGAAAGAATAAAACTACTGTTTTACCCCTTAAAGTCGGAACCTTTTTAATCGGTCTTATAGAAATTTCCTTCATTCTGCCGGCTGTATCCAGAATCAGGTTGATTTCATCAACAGAAAGGGATTCCATGTCCAGAATATCTTTTTTTGTAAACCGCATTATTTGCTTATTTTATCTTAAGATTTTTCCAATTCTGTTCCACCTGACTCCGAAATTGTCACTATCCCATGACCAGTATATTATAAAAGCCTTTCCCTTAATATCTTTTAGATCCACAAAACCCCAGAATCTGCTGTCATAGCTGTGATCACGGTTATCTCCCATTACAAAAAGCGAATTTTCAGGTACTGTGATCGGTCCGAGATTATCTCTTGGCTGCATGGATTCCGGAATTATATGGAGATCTGTATAAATCGCATAGTCGTGTTCAAGACGCTTTTTGTTTACATAAACTTCTTTGTTTCGGATTTCAATAATATCTCCCTGGATACCTATTGTTCTTTTTATAAAATCTTTTTTAGGATCCTGCGGGAATTTAAAAATAACGATGTCTCCTCTTTGCGGCTTTTTATATGGAATGATTGTTATGTTAAAATACGGAAGTTTGACCCCGTAAATAAATTTGTTTGCCAGGATATGATCTCCGATCTGAAGAGTGGCTTTCATTGAACCGGAAGGAATTTTAAATGCCTGAACTATAAAAGCCCTTATGAATAAGGCGAGTACAATTGCCAGAACTAATGCTTCTATGTTTTCTCTAAGACGACTTTTGGGGGGAGCGATAGCCTTTTTTGATGAATTTTTCTGTTTCAAGTTTATATTAAGCCTTTCATTAATTGGTTAATTAGTTAATTGGATAATTCGTCCAATCAACGAATTAACCAATCGTAATACAAGATTGCTGAAAATACCTGCTGCTATGTCATCCAGAACAATGCCGGTACCTCCGCTAAGCTTTCTTTCCATAAACCGAATAGGGAAAGGTTTCAAAATATCAAAAAACCTGAATGCTGCAAAGCCGGCTACTACAGAAATTGTATTAAAAGGCAGGCCAAAAAATGTTACCATAATACCTGCTATTTCATCAATTACAATACACCCCGGATCGTTTTGTTTTAATATTTTTTCAGCCCGGGTTGATATCCATATGGCGAAAAAAATAAATATTAAAATAAAAAGAATAGCAACCGGCAATCCGGTTTTGGATAGAAGAAAACAAAGAGGAAGTCCCACGATGGAACCAAACGTGCCAGGTGCAAAAGGAATGTAACCGGTAAAACAACCTGTTGCAAGCACCATGATTGATTTCTCCTTAAAATTCATGCACAGTTTTTATAAGCAGGCATGGTTTTTGTCAAGATATTGTTGGTTTTCATCTTGCCATTTGCTTGAAAAATGGGTAAATTAAAAAACGTGGACGAAATAACTTTACAACGCATGGCGGGCGGATTTGCGGATGGGATCCAGGAGTTACAAAGATGAACAAGAAGAATAAAATAACAGCAAAAAAAAAGAGGCGTTTGCCGATCGGCATATCAAGTTTTAAGAAACTGCGCGAAAATGACTATTACTATATCGACAAGACACACTTTATTCGAGATATAATAGACGCCTCAGCAGAGGCGCTTTTGCTTCCCCGTCCACGTAGATTCGGCAAAACATTGAATTTGAATATGCTTCGTTATTTTTTTGAAAAAAACGAAGAAGACCGAAGTGGATTATTTGATGGACTAATTATCCGTAATGATGAGGTTTTTGCCGAGCATCAGGGAAGGTATCCGGTTATATATCTGACCTTCAAGGATATGAAAGGTCGGAACTGGGAAGATTTATATGAGGGTTTATGTAAAGTGATCAGCGAAGAGATTGAGCGGCACGTCAAGGAGTTGAACATCGACTGTTTGTCAGTCACGGATAGGAATTATTTTAAATCTCTGATTGAGCTCAAGGGATCAAAACGTTCTTTCGAAGATAGTTTGCGAATATTATGCAAAGCCTTAAACCGTTGTCATAATAAACGAGTAGTCATTTTAATCGACGAATATGACACCCCTCTTCATGCGGGATATACAAATGGCTATTACGATAAAGTCGTAAGTTTCATGAGAAATTTCTTAAGCGGTGGTCTCAAGGACAACGAGCATCTCTTTAAAGGAGTTATTACCGGTATTCTCAGGGTAGCCAAAGAATCAATCTTCTCAGGACTGAACAACCTTGGGGTATACACCTTATTGCAAGAGGAGTTTAACACAGCATTCGGATTTACTGATGACGAGGTAAAATCCCTTCTCAATGACTGTAATATCATAGAGCGTTACGATGAAGTTTCATTATGGTATAATGGATATCTTTTTA
This sequence comes from Desulfobacteraceae bacterium, assembly GCA_030638305.1. The sequence goes on along the minus strand of DAOWEW010000109.1, from coordinate 4,238 downwards.
GTGAAGAGATTATCTACAATCCGTGGTCTGTTTTAAATTACGTGGCAAGCAAATCAAAAAGACCGCGTCCATACTGGATAAACACGGCAAGCACAGAGATAATCGACAATCTGGTTACACGAGGAGGAAAGGAACTGCGGGAAGAAATCGGTCAATTGCTGGAGAATAAAGCCATCACAAAACCGGTCTATGAAAATATAGTGATAAGAGATCTCGAAAAGCGGGATGACCTTGTATGGAGTTTTATGCTCTTTAGCGGATATCTGAAGGTAGTAGAACGGGTAGATGACGAAACTTATCGTCTGCAAATTCCGAATCGGGAAGTCAGGATGATTTATCGTAATATGATACGAACCTGGTTTGCCGAAAAGATTGAATCAAACCGGCTTGAGGAGATGTTAACGGCTCTTGAAAGCGGAGATGTAAAATTGTTTGAGCGGATGCTTCGGATGATAGTGTTGCAAATAATGAGCTATCACGATCTGGGCAGTGAATCTGAGAAGGTTTACCATGCGCTGGTTCTCGGAATGATGGTCTGGCTATCCTCAAGATACACAATACGGTCTAACAGGGAATCAGGATATGGACGATATGACCTGATGTTGAAACCGAATGATCCGGCAAGATCAGGAATTATTATTGAATTCAAACGTGTGTATGATAATGAAAAACCGGAACAGGTTTTGTCGCAGGCACTCAAACAGATCGAAGAAAAAAGATATACAGCAGAACTCGAAGAAGCAGGAATAAAAGAGGCGCTGAAGATTGCTATTGCTTTTAGAGGGAAGGAGTTGTGGATGGCTACCAACTTAAAGCGGGACGGGTGCAATACAAAAAAGTTGCATCATTGATGATAATGTCTTTAGCCATTGAACATACTGATTTAATGTCGAATATCGAAGAAAGGTACTTAATCATTTCATTTTGAACGTTGAATAACCCAAAATAATTTGAGCGATCAGCTCTTAGCGATTAGCTCTTATTATTTCGGGTGGTTACCAGCAGCTTCTTTTGCTATAGTGTCGTATACAATTCTTAATGGAATGTTTTTTTCAAGAGCGATTTTTTTGCAAACCTCATACTCCGGTACAATTCTGAAACTTCCGTTTGACTGTTGAATTTCCTTTGCCTTTATTATTCCGTAGGTGGTTTTTACATTGATCTGTTTACGGACAAGCTTTGCTCTTTGTACATCATAATATCTTACGCCTAATGACGTTGTTTCAGATAAAATACGATTTATTATACTTTTTTTCCTGTTTTCCATACACAGAACCTGCATCATCGTGCCCGGTCTGTTTTTTTTCATAAACACGGGAATCAGGTAAACATCTATAGCCCCTTCTTCAAACAGACGTTCCATCAAGAAACCAAAAAATTCCGGATTCATATCATCAATACACGTTTCAACTATTGAAATCCGGTCTTGTTGATAGTCAGACATATGATTTGCCGGTGTCCCGATAATAATCCGCAAAAGATTCGGTATTGTTTTAAGATCGCGTTTTCCTGCACCATATCCTGTCTTTTCAACTATCATATCCGGTATATTTTCAAACGAATCGGCAAGAGAGGTAATAATTGCAGCACCGGTCGGGGTGACTAGTTCATACGGGATTTTTGTTCCATAAACAGGAACTCCCTTCAGGATTGAAATAGTTGCAGGAGCAGGAACGGGCAGCGTCCCGTGTTGGCAGGAGACAAAACCAGTACCGAGAGGAATTCTTGATGCAATTACCTTTTCAATACTTAGATATTCCAGGCAAAGAGCCGTGCCTGCAATATCTACAATAGCATCAATACCGCCTGTTTCATGAAAATGAACTTTTTCCTTTGGCTGTCCGTGTATTTCAGATTCAGCGGTTGCAAGTCTTTCAAAAATTTCAAGGCTTTTTTGCTTTACTTTTTGAGACAGAGAACTATTTTGGACAAGATCTTTAATTTCAGAATAATGCCTGGATTTTAAATTATCTTTTGTAAGAACATTAACACTTTGGGCTTTAATACCGCTGCGGAAAATTGATTCAACAGATATATCAAAATCTTTTAATGGAAGTTTTTCAAGGGAATCCTTCAGCCAGCTTAAAGGAACTCCAATGTCAATAAAAGCTCCCAGCGTCATGTCGCCGCTTATACCGCAAAAACAATCAAAATAGGCAAGCATATTCAGACCTTGTTAAATAGTTAGGTTGGTATGATATTAATTCTGTCCTAAAATTTGACAGTTGATCGGTCAGGGTTCAGGGTTATTTACGAAGTTTGTATTTAATATTTGTTGAAAAAAAAGGCAATATATTATATGCTTATATATTATACGGAAGTGCACAGTTCACTGGTGGGACTCCCGGACTTCAAATCCGGTGTGGGGCGCTAAAACCGTCCCGGGTGGGTTCGATTCCCATGCACTTCCGCCATCCAATTTATTGAGATCAATATCAAGCTTCAACCATTACAAATTTCATTGTTTTTTGCCACGTTATTCCGAAGGGAAGGAATGTTTCCGATGCTTAACAAACCAAGCTACGAAGAACTCGAACAAAGAATAAACGAACTGGAGAAAGAATGCGTTAGTCGCAAAAAAGCTGACGGACAGGTAAATGATGTTGTTAAACATATAAAAGACATTACTGAAAGCAAGCAGGCAGAGGAAGCGTTGCAAAAGATCGAGACAAAATACCGCGCGCTTGTTCAGACTTCAAACAGCATGATTCTCAGGATAGATGCCGAGGGCAAAGTCATTTTTTTCAACGAGTTTGCTCAGAGCTTTTTTGGCTACACAGAGGATGAGATTATCGGTAAAAACGTAATAGGCACTATTGTGCCGGAAAAAGATAGCACCGGCAGTGACCTTGCAGCAATGATTAAGGATATAGGACCTAATCCTGCAAAATACGTTACAAATGAGAATGAGAACATGTGTAAAAACGGTGAGCGCGTCTGGGTTTCATGGACTAATAAAGCCATTAGAGATAAAGATAAAAATGTGGTTGAAATCCTGTGCATTGGTAATGATGTTACTGAACGTAAACAGTTTGAAAAACAGCTTCATCACGCGTTAAAAATGGAATCCATAGGGACCCTGGCCGGGGGGATAGCACATGATTTCAACAACCTGCTTATGTCCATACTTGGCAATGCTTCCTTAATGATCTTGAATACCAATCCTGGTTCTCCGAATTATAAGAGGCTCAAAACTATTGAAAAACAGATTGAAAGAGGGTCCAAACTAACTTCACAGCTTCTTGGATATGCACAGAAGGAAAACTATGAACTCAAGCCCCTTGACCTTAACCATCTAATAAAAAAATTTTCTGAGATTTTCAGAAAAACCGGAAAAGATATTTCCATTAAACTGGAATTATCTCCTGATTTGCTGTCGATTGAGGCAGATAAAAATCAGGTTGAGCAGATTTTGCGGAATCTGTATGTCAATGCATCAGATGCTATGCCTGAGGGTGGCAATTTTATAATAAGGACATTTAATACAAACCACGTTGAAATGGGGACAAGGCTGCATATCCCGAAGACCGGCAAGTATGTTTTGTTGACCGTAACCGATACAGGCACAGGCATGGACCAAAAGACCCAGGAACGCATATTTGATCCGTTTTTTACCACAAAAGAAATGGGACGAGGTACCGGTTTTGGTCTGGCTTCTGTTTATGGTATCATAAATGGGCATAATGGATACATTGATGTTGAATCCGGGAAAGGAGAGGGGACAACTTTCAGTATCTATTTGCCTGTATCAAAGGGGAAAGGGCAACCACAAGGGGTTGCCCCTACGTTTAATTATAAAATATCTGCGTGATATTTTTGCAGGGATTTGACTTTAGACTGTCCTTTCTTTCGAGCAGCAATTCCTTTTGCAGCAGCAAAAGCGGCGGCTATTGTAGTAATATTCAGAATTTTATAATTAATAGCTGCTTTACGAATATAGGAACTGTCTGTTTTGCCCTGTTTTCCGCCAGGCGTATTTATTACGAGCTGAATTTCTTTGTTTTTAATTGCATCAACAAGGTTGGGCCTGCCATATCCCAGTTTCAAGACAAGTTTTGAAGCTATCCCATGTTCTGCAAAAAATTGATGTGTCCCTTTTGTTGCCAGTATCTTGAAACCAAGTTCCTTGAAGACCCTTGCGACTTCCAGCGAACCTGGCTTGTCCTTTTCCGCAATGGTAAACAGAACTGTTCCTTCAATTGGCAACGATGACTGGGTTGCTTCCTGTGATTTGAAGA
>DAOWEW010000130.1 GCA_030638305.1 Desulfobacteraceae bacterium | reverse complement strand
GCTTATCCTGTTACCGTAATAACGAATTTCCTTACCCTGATCTAACCTCAGTCCCGCAGAGGCCTCAATCAGAGCAACAATCGCCGGTTCAACCTCAGCTCGTTGATTAGTGAGCCTGAGGTTCTTGATAAACTTTTCTTTATTATTGCACAGGTATCCGTGATCCATTTTTTGTTCCATAAAAAATTGATACCGGGGCCTTATTTTACCTGATACATAACTGCCTACGGCAAGTGTAGGCGGTGCGAAGCAAGGCAACGTGCCTGCATAGCGTAACGCTATACGACTACTCTAAAATCTGTGGCCCCGGTATCAAAACGTAAGATCTTTTAAAGAAAGATCCGGTTTTTTTGTTTTTTTCAGATATCTATGGTTTGGAAATGGAATCTGACAGCAAATAGGGTTATTACCCCTGTTTTTACTATTTTTTTTAGAACATTGATCGGAATCCTCACAAATAACATCGTGTTTCAGGGTATCTATGTTAATCCCGCAATCATGGCAATATAGTGGATCCGAACAAATGAAGGAAGAAAAATATGAACTGAAATATATATTAACTGATCTGCAATTTGTACATTGGACAGCTTCCTTTAGATCAATAGCCCGGCCTAAACACAATCCTACACCTGTTAAACTAAGGAGTGTGGTTTGAGAGGCAGTTTCTTTTAAAAATTCTCGTCTGGTTAGCTCTTCAGCCATAAAAATCCTATTTTTTGAATAAGATTAGTGGTATATACGTTCAGTATAGTGAACAGCGTAAAACATGTTATCATTACCTTGTCAAGATATATTCAGCAATTCTTATTATGGGATATTCTATGATATATCATATGGTTGTAAGTTTTTATCTATTAGAGTTGTTACGCAATAATAACAATTGGCATATTTTGGGCAAAATACCGTATACCGTCTTATATTATTGAGTAGAAAAATTGATATAGATGGATCAGAGGAATAAGTCAATTACTTACCGGCTAAAGCCGGTAAGTAATTGACTTTAAAATATGCTAAAGACATTTCCACCTTTAGAGCCTGTTTAAAAATTAGTAATTTGTAATTTTTGCCCCAAAAAAATCGTCAAAACCACCTTCTAAAAACATAATTTTTAGAATTTTGGGAAAATAGCTCTTTTACGAACCAAATGGAGCACTAAAAACCATTTTATTACTCACTTTACTACTTTTCAAGCAGGCTCTTAGGCGTTACAAATAATTTTTAAACAGGCTCTAAAGGTGAAGGTTTATACCCTGCCCCTTGGAAATTAAACAAATTATTATTTTTTTAAGCGAATGAAACATTATTAAAAATTCAAACTTTTTAATATGTTGGGTAGAAATTCGGAGAGACCTGAAAGGAGTGCATTTTCAGCTTATTTTGAATTTTTTTCTATACTCGGAGAGCTCTATAATCGGCGGCCTTTCAAAACTCTTATCTTCATAAATATCCGGCTGATAGCTGTCTTGTGCCAGCTTATATTGTATCATCTCATTAAAAAAGTCACCTTTCAATTCAACTATTCCCAGTTTTTCAAGGCGGTTACAAAAGGTCTTTAGAATAACGAACGACATTTGTCCCAATGATTTAGTATCCTGGTTCCTGTGAACCCGTTTTTCAAGATCAACCTGTGCAATAACATCAAGCCCCCATTTTTCATAAATATCAAGAATTATACTGGTTTCAATGCCGTAGCCAATCGGAAAGGGTATTTTCTCAAAGAGTTCACGGTAACCGGCATATTCGCCGGAAAGAGGCTGTAAAATCTGGGTAAGTTCCGGGAAAAAAAGAGAAAACAATGGCCTTATCAGCAATTCTGTAACTCTTCCTCCACCTGTAGGCCTAGCTTTCATCCTGCCAGTGGTAATGGGCCTGTCATAATATGCCTTGGTATATTTGATATTATCAAAAAGAAGAAGCGGACCCACGAGAGCATAAACAAATCTATGATGAATATTTTTTATATCAGCATCAAGATAAACAATTATATCACCTTTTGTAATATAAAGGGCTTTCCAAAGATTTTCGCCTTTCCCCTTAAACTTTTCAAGTTCGGGCAGGATATCATCAGCCTTGTATACATCGGCGCCATAGCTTGAAGCTATTTCCATAGTTTTATCTGTCGAGCCGGAATCAATAACCACAATTTCATCAAGAAGCGGATAACGGGACATTAGCTCCGACGTCATAATAACAATTTCTTTTGCAATAGTTTTTTCTTCATTAAGAGTGGGCAAACAAAGAGATATTTTAATTTTCTTTCTTTCTTTTTCTTCAACAAGATGTTTAAGGTTTTTAAATTCAGAATAATGAAATGTATTTTTTTCAAGCCAGTTGCTATTCATCACACACTCCTCCGTCTATTGCCATAAGCACTCCAATAATCTGGGCAATTCCTTTATACATCGGTTCAATTTCCATCGTAGAATTTTCAAAATGAATATTTTCTCCCCGAGTAATTCCCAGTGTAACTGCCGGTATATTATGTGAAAGAAAAATTGATAACTCGGATTCACTTGGCTCACATACTGGTTTTAGACCCAAACTTTCAATTATTGCCCCGGCACTTTTTACCAGAGGATGATTGTATTTTAAACTGACGGCACTCAGGTTACTTATAGTTTTCAGCTTCAGCTCAATTTCATTCTGATGACTTATGTCTTCAATAATATCATTAATATTATTATAAATACTTGTTACTATCTCATCTGAATCGCTCTGAATCTCAAAGCCAAGCTTTGCCTTACAGGCTATAGTCCCATGCTTGAAACCGCCTGATATTTTACCGATAATTACTCTGGAATGCGGTCTTTGAGGCAAGCGCAACTCCAGGATCTGATTTATAACTTCATTTAAAATCAATATCGCATTCAGCCTGAACTTCTGAAGCGGTCCGGATATGGGTGATATATCACATTCGACTTCACCCCTGACCATTCCTTCGGAATAATAATTAAGTCTGCCGAGTTCGACACCCTCTAAGCAAATTGCACCTCTTATGGGAGCATCCCATGTTTCCAGGAGATGTCGGATGCCACGCAAGTTTCCCCTTCCTAATGATTGCATAACGCCGACCAGGACAATGTCGGATTCAAAACGCAGATTTAATTTTCTGAAAATCAGCGGCAGCGAAGCCAAAACCCCAACGCCCAATGAATTATCCAGGATGCCGGCACCTGTTATCGTTTTTTCTTTGACAGTATAGTTATGATCAATATCTTTTCCAAAAATAGTGTCTATATGTGCGGCAACAAAAACAGGTGGCTTTGATGGAGAAGTCCCCCTGATAATTCCAATTGGATTCCTGTATCCATCGGTTGTACATTCATCTACCTGAAACTCGACCAGTCTTTCCATAAAAAAATCGGCACGTATCTTTTCCTTGAAAGTAGGAGCAGGTATCTGTCCAATAAAGACTATATTAGCGATAATCATTTCCTTGATCGACTCAATCGCCTCAACAAAAGATGGTAATTTATCAAGATACTTTTCCATGTTTGCTCCCCCTGAAAATACCCAAAACTTATTGAAAAATCCTTTTTTACTACCATATGTGCCCAAATTTTAAAAGAAATTATTGACAGATTAAACATTTTTAAAGCAAAATAAACGTTTCTTAGGAAGTTTGTAAAAATTTACTAAGGAACGACACGAAGTTTCATGGAAGGGATGCGAAATTTGAGTATTAATTGACAATTTTTATGGAGAATACCACAGATGAAAAGCCTTATTGTTTTTTTCATAGTTTTATTTTCTACAGCGGTTTATGCTGAAACTATGTATATCGCTGATACTATTAAAATAACTTTCAGAACCGGGCCTGGAATTGATCGCAAAATCATAGCAATGATCAAATCAGGCGAAAGAGTTGAGGTGCTTAAATCAGAGGAGCCAGTGGAAGAATGGTCTTTTGTTAGACTCACAAACGGAAAGGAAGGATGGGTTCTCAGCCGTTTTCTCACACCTAAAGAACCTGATGAACTGGCACTTATAAAATTGAAAAAAAAACATAATGCCCTTAAGAATCAAGCCAGCTATCTGATTGAAGAAAACAAGGTCTATAAAAAAGAAAATAAGGAATTGAATTCAGAACTTAAAAAGAACAAAGAACTATTCAATAACATTAAATCATCTTATGAAACCTTGCAAAAAGAGTCCGCTGAATTTCTGGAACTAAAGTCTAATTATAAAAAGACTTCATCACAATTTGCCGAACTGACAGAAAAAGCTGGAAAATTAGAAGAGGACTTAACAAAACTATTGCTGCATCAGAACATCAAGTGGTTTTTAAGCGGCGCCGGAGTACTCCTTTTTGGCTTCATAATAGGATTTAGCGCCAAACGTCAGCGCAGACGATCATCTTTACTTTAAAATCATAATAAAAGTTTCCCAAACGACGTTCAGGGTTCAAGGTTTCATGCCAATTAGAACTTATTGAAAATACAACATTAATTTCAAGAATTTTAAATATTACATAAGAAACCCGGAAAAATACAATGGAATTTGAAACTGATTTCTTGATTATAGGAAGCGGTATAGCAGGACTGATGTTCGCCCTTAAAGTAGCGGAATTCGGAGATGTCGCGCTTGTAACTAAAAAAAAAATCATGGATAGCAACACAGCCCAGGCCCAAGGCGGAATTGCTTCTGTTTTTGACAAAGTGGATTCATTTGATCTTCATATCTGTGACACACTTGCATCAGGAGACGGTCTCAGCAACAAGGAAGTTGTTGAAATGGTAGTAAAAAATGGACCTGATAGAATTCTGGAATTGATCAATTTTGGTGTACATTTCAACTTAAAAGGAAAAAGCTCAAAAAAAAAATTAGACTTTGATCTTGGACGCGAAGGGGGACACTCAAAAAAACGTATCGTACATGCTCAGGATATGACTGGGCTGGAAATAGAAACCGTGCTGGTACGTCATGTCAAAAATCATAAACGCATTACCTTGTTTGAGAACCATATTGCAATTGATCTTATAACATGTTCAACTCTTTTAAAAAGCGGTCTGGTAACAACCAATCACGAAGAATCCTGCTGTGGAGCATATGTACTTGAAAGAGATACAAAACAAGTCAAAACTTTTCGCTCTAAAATAACCCTGCTCGCCACCGGCGGTGCCGGTAAGGTGTATATTTACACAAGCAATCCTGATATTGCAACCGGAGATGGGATCGCTATGGGATACAGAGCGGGCGCTACACTATCCAATCTTGAGTTTGTCCAGTTTCATCCAACCTGCCTTTACCATCCTGCAGCTAAAAACTTTCTTATTTCAGAAGCTGTCAGAGGTGAAGGAGGAATTCTTGTTGACTCTGCCGGAAATCCTTTCATGGAGAAATATGATCCCCAAAAAGATCTGGCCTGCCGCGATGTTGTTGCGAGAGCTATAGATACAGAGCTCAAAAAAAGTGGAGATGATTCGGTATTCCTTGATATATCTCATAAAAACCCCGAATTTGTCAGAAATCGTTTTCCTAATCTTTATGAAAAATGCCTGACTTTTGGTATAGACATGACAACAGTACCCATTCCTGTTGTTCCTGCAGCTCATTATATGTGCGGCGGTATAAAAACAGATAGTTCCGGCAGAACTGATATCTGTAATCTTTATGCTATCGGAGAAACAGCCTGCACAGGGCTTCACGGAGCTAACAGACTGGCAAGTAATTCTCTGATAGAAGCGCTGGTCTATGCCCATATGGCAGCAAAACATGCAATAAAAGACCTCGAAACATTAGATTTCAAATCTGTGCCCGATCTTCCCCCATGGGACGAATCCGGCACAACCGACAGTGATGAAGTCATTATGGTTTCACATAACTGGGATGAAATAAGGCGGTTCATGTGGAACTATGTAGGAATAGTCAGATCAAATAAACGTCTTGAAAGAGCAAAAAGAAGGATAGAGAATATTCAAAACGAAATTCATGACTATTACTGGAATTTCAAGATTGCCGGGGATCTTATTGAACTCCGAAATATTGCTACAGTCGCTGAATTGATTATTAAATGCGCCATGCTTAGAAAGGAAAGCCGCGGACTTCACTATAATATAGAATATCCTTATCGTGATGACAAATTATGGAGGAAAGATACTATTATCAGGAGAACAAATTAAAAGATGAACGTCGAATAATGATGTCGCTTCGCTATTTAAATTATTTTAAAATCGAATAAAAAACATTAATTTATCCACTAATTTCACGAATTAGCACTAATCATTAGTTTCTATTTAGTGTAAATTCATGTAATTAGTGGATGAATAAAGAAAACATGATTTTATAATTTCCTATTGGAGATCATATGACTGACTTTAAAAACAGCTTTGGAACAATATCAACTTTAAATACTGCTGATGGCCCT
>DAOWEW010000187.1 GCA_030638305.1 Desulfobacteraceae bacterium | reverse complement strand
GCCTGATTTGAAATAGGCACAAAAGTTGAAGGAATAGCGAGCTATTTCAAGATTTTTGTGCCTATTTTTTTATCGGGCAGATCGGGCAAAGGCGGCCTGAAGATGAGATGCCTAAATGGGAAAGTTATTTAGACCTCGTTCCTAAGTTGTTTGGGAAACTTTTATTACTATATTACAAAACATAAAAGTTGGGTTGACACTGGTAATATACTATATTAAATAATGTAAAAAGAAAAAGCATTTTTATCAAATTATTTTTCAATGTGTCAACCCTGACCTTTTGCCCCACCATTTAAATAATGATTAAACAATTAAAGGCAGACACCAATATTTTAATTGTCGACGACGAGCCTGATATCAGAGATTCTATCCATGAATTTATCAGCCAGGCTGGTTATAAGTCATTCAAGACTTCAAGTGCGGAGAAAGCACTTGAAATATTAAAGACAAATACCATTCATGTCGTTATAACCGACATAAGGCTGCAGGGAATGAACGGGCTTGAACTGACTGAGCTTATAACAAAAAATAATTATGATACATCCGTAATTGTGCTAACAGGTTATAGCGGAGATTATTCTTATGAAAACGCAATAAGTAAAGGTGCGAGCGATTTTATATCCAAGCCCGTACATCTTGAAGAGCTTTTGCTTAGAGTAATAAGGGTTTTAAAAGAGCAGCAGATTACAAAAGAACGCGGCTTAATGCTGAAGAAACTTCAGGAGCTTGCAATAACGGATGGCCTGACAACACTTTATAATTCCAGATATTTTTATGAACAATTAGATTCAGAGGTCAACAGGTTCAAACGTTACAAACATCCTCTTACGCTTTTATTTATGGATATTGATCATTTCAAACGCTACAATGATACTTACGGTCATATGGAAGGCGACAAGGTTCTTGCCAGGTTCGGACAGGTCATTAAATTCTGCCTCAGAAAAATGGATACAGCTTATAGATATGGAGGAGAGGAATTTGTCGTTATATTTCCTGAAACAAGCAGCGAAGAGGTTATCCCTGTTGCTGAAAGGATAAAGGACTCCATAGAAAACGAAAAATTTTCACCTCAACCGGGGAAAGCCATATCCATAACAATGAGCATAGGAGTTGCACAATACTGTCCTGGTGAAAAAATATCAACATTTGTTCAAAGAGCAGACAAGGCAATGTATCTTTCAAAACAAAAAGGGCGTAATCAAATCACAATCCTTTCCATTGATGAATCTAAAAAACCCTTAGGAACGAGGTCTAAATAACTTTCCCAAACAGGCTCCGAACCAGGCGTTGTGTCTGACTAATCATGTATAGTGGAATAGAAAGTATTTGATCAAAATATGACAGCTCGTGCATTGAATATCGGACACCAAGCAGTGTTTTGGGATATTCTTTAAGAAAAAGCCTCATGCTCTTCAATGAACCCCTTGCGCCGGCCTTTACTTCTACCGGTATCGGCATGCCTTCGATTTCTATTAGAAAATCAACTTCAGCATTGCTCCCTCGGGCTTCCCTTACCCAAAAATGTAATTTTTTGTCAGAGTAAGGATCCGTACAGGCAAGCAACTCTTGAGCAACATACTGTTCTGCAACACTGCCTGCATTGATTTGCATAATTGAGTTATCAAGAATAATAGAGTCCTGCACGCCAAGAGCATTTTGCATAAGACCGACATCAAGAAACGCTATTTTGAATTTACGTTCATTGGCAGTTGCCAAAAAAGGTACTCCCGCACCGGATGTGTGGCATATTTTAGACAGGCATCGCGCATCGTATAGCAACCCAAGCGCCTCCTTCAGGAATTTAGCTTCGATGCCTGGATTTACATGTGAATACTTGTAACGCCGACAAATCATTTGTGGCGCACTGGAATACACTTCTTTCAAATATTTATGTTTTGCGGTCGATGCATACTTGGCAAAATCATCTGTATAAGTCCGAATAAGCCCGGATTGCAGTCTCTGTAATTCTTCCATCAAAACCTTATTTTTAAAGGCATTAACAACTCTGGGCATTCCGCCGACTAACAGGTATTGTCTTAATAGCTGTTCAAGCCTGGTTGCAAAAACCTGCTCCACTTCAGTTTGTAAATCAACAGTATGGATATAGTCTGATAATCTCTCTTCGCCCATTGCTATCAGGAATTCTACGAATGACATGGGATACATATATACGCTTTGCACACGGCCTACAGGCATACGAAAGTCCTCAGCGCGCAGCACAAACTCAATCAACGATCCAGCGCCGATAATATGAAGTTCCGGCATTTTCTCAAGGAAATATCGCAAAGAAGTAATTGCTCTCGGGCATTCCTGGATTTCATCCAGAAATAATAACGTGCGTCCCGGGCTGATTGTATTGCGTGTCAGAATGGATAGTCGATCAATAATTCCCCTGGTATCAAAGTCCGAAAAACAACGGCTCAATTCCGGCTGTTCTTCAAAATTCACAGAAACAGTATTTTCAAATGCCGTTCTGCCGAATTCAGTTACGGAATAAGTCTTTCCAACTTGCCGCGCACCTCTTATTAGAAGTGGCTGCCTGACGCGGCTGCCTTTCCATTGTTTTAGAATCTGGTCAATTGTTCGTTTCATAAACGAGAAGATATCTCATAAGTCAGAAAAGTCAAGTATATTATGAGATAACTTATCAGAAAAGACAGGTATGTTGTGCGATCAATCATCATAAAGGAAAGGAATTTGCCCGAAATTCCCTTGGGCGGAAATGAGAATGTCGGGTTTGGTTACAACTTATTCAGCCTGTTCCAAAGGGCAATGGGCGCGACATCGTGTCTGTCGTGCCCATTGCCTATGGATAACCGTGTTTATCTGCGCCTACTTGCGAAAGTTAATTCGTCCACGTTCCTTAGTTTTTTTATTAGACTGATTTGGGGGAGGCAGTGGTAATTTGACCTTAGATTTCTTTAACCTCCACTTTGACTATCCGATCATTCTGGCGAATTGCGTTTACGATTTTCTGTCCTGCAATTACCTTTCCAAACACAGTATGGTTTCCATTCAGGTGCGGCTGCGGCGAATGCGTGATGAAGAATTGGCTTCCATTCGTGTTTGGCCCGGCGTTTGCCATTGAGATTACACATGTCTCGTGCTTTAGCGGATTTCCTTTTACCTCGTCTTCAAACTGATATCCCGGGCCTCCCTGTCCGGTACCTGTCGGATCCCCGCCCTGGATCATAAAATCGCTGATTACCCGGTGAAACGATATACCATCATAGAAACCTTCTTTCGCGAGGAAAACAAAATTGTTAACCGTTTTGGGCGCATGTTCGGGATAAAGCTCAAGTTCCATGTTTCCCTTGTCAGTTTCCATGACCGCAAGGTAAATTTTTTCAGGGTCGATCTGCATTTCCGGTGGACTGTCCCACTTTTTTATCTCCATGATATTTTTCCTTTTTTAAATATTGAGTTTATTCTACCTTTTTACCAGTTGCTTCCGACACATAATAAGTTTAGTTTTCCCAGATGGGGAATGGGCAAGCTGAGTATTATGGCATAGAGCATTCTTCCTTTCAAGTATGAATCTGAAAAAAACACAACAAGCATGACACCTTTTGCAAAATTTCATAATATAGAGTGCGAACACTTGGGGTCACCCATTAAAGGGCCTGTCAAGTCGATAATTATTGGTATGCCATGGTTGTTCTTGGTAGAAGTCGGAGTAGTCTAAAGAATATATTGACATATAGTAACCTGCTAAATATAAGCTGAAATGATTCTGATTAATTTTGTGTCAAGTAAAGAGACTTTAATTTTACTGTAAATAGTGTGTGAAGATGGGAATAACAAAAAGGCAGCGTTTTTCAAAGGTCTCCTAAAGGAAAATAAAATATGAAACAGTTACTTTCAACCAGAGAGGTTGCGCAGTTTCTGGATATTAACGAAAAGATGGTATATACGCTGGTTGCGAACAAGGGGCTTCCGGCAACAAAAATTACAGGCAAATGGCTTTTTCCGCTGAAACTGGTAGAGCAATGGATTGAGACCAATACAATTAATTATCCGGAGCCTGCAGGCCAACTTCCGCCCTACCATGGGTTACTTATAATAGCCGGAAGTAACGATCTTCTCTTAGACAAAACCATTTCCCTTTTTAATACCCTCTTCCCCGGTAATATTGCGGTATTTGGAAACCTGGGAAGCATGGGAGGATTGAGTGCGCTGCGCCAAAATCTATGCCATATAGCTTCAAGCCATCTGCTTCAGGACAATGAAAATGAATACAATTTTGATTTTGCCACCAAAGAACTGGAAAAAATGCCGGCTGTAGTCAATTTCTGCAAACGTGAGCAGGGCATACTGGTTCAAAAAGGAAACCCAAAAAAAATCAATGATATTATTGATTTTGCCCGGCCAGGAATCAGGATAGTAAATCGCCCTCTCGGCACCGGCACACGCCTTTTATTTGATCGTAAGCTGAAGGAGGCAGGAATTAAATGCGAAAAACTCAAAGGATACAATACTGAACTTTACCGGCACATGGATGTCGGCCTTGAAATATTAGCCGGCCGTGCCGATGCCGGGCCCGCTATTAAGCCGGTTGCCTCTCTTCTTGGCCTTGAATTTATTCCTGTTCGCTGGGAACGCTACGATCTTCTTATCACAAAAGAAAGATTTTTCGATAAAGGGGTGCAGCTTTTTATAGGTCTTCTCCATGAGCAGGCTTTTATTGACCTGGCAAAAAATCTTGATGGTTATGATGTTACTATAAGCGGCAAGGTGATTTTCCCACAAGGAATTTAACAGGAGATTTCAATGAAACGATTAATTAAAAAAACAGTTCTTATTACAACCCTTGCTGCCTTTGTCGGCATATTATCGGTATCAATCGCTGCGGCAAAAGAGAAGGTCATAATATTTCATGCCGGTAGCTTAACAGTGCCTTTTGCCAGGATAGAAAAATTGTTTGAAGCAAAATACCCAAACATAGACGTGCTCAGGGAGTCAGGCGGCAGCACAAAGATGGCACGCATGATTTCAGAGCTTCACAAGCCGGCGGATATTATGGCTGCTGCGGATTTTAAAATAATTGATAAGACCCTGATTCCTCAATATGCTGTTTGGAACATCCGTTTTGCAACGAACCAGTTGGTGCTCTGTTATACAAACAAAAGCCGTTTTGCAAAAGAGGTCAATGCTGACAACTGGTACAAAATTCTGGGCCGTAAAGGGGTCATCTGGGGACATTCCGATCCGAACCTTGACCCTTGTGGCTACCGGAGCCTTATGGTGTTGCAATTAGCAGAAAAACTCTATGAACAGCCCGGGCTTTATGATCAACTAATCGCAAATTGCCCGAAAGAAAATGTAAGACCGAAATCTGTAGAGCTGGTCTCTCTGCTAAAAACCGGAAATATGGACTATGCCTGGGAGTATCTCTCTGTTGCCGTGCAGCATGATTTGAAATATATAAAGCTTGATGATCACATTAACCTTGGCAACTATAAATATGATACGTTTTACAAACAGGCCAGGGTGAAAGTGACCGGTAAAAAACCAGGAACATGGATGTATAGAATCGGCAAATCCTGCACCTATGGCATTACTATGATTAAAAATTGTTGCAATCCAAAAGAGGCAATTCTTTTCCTTGAGTATCTGCTCAATCCTGACGGGGGATTAAAAATATTAAAAGAGATGGGTCAACCGCCCTTTGTGCCGTGCCGCGTGTCTACAGAAGAGGCCGTAAAATTGCTCCCAGTGCCTTTAAAGAAGCTGGTAGAAGTTAGAAATTAAAGGTTATCAGGCATAGCCTGAAGGATACTGATATCCCTCCAACATCGAACGTCCAACGTCGAATGATGAAATCGCTTCGCTCTGCCGGTTTATAAATTGGCAGAATACCTTATTCAAAATTCGATGTTGGGCGTTCGATGTTGGACGTTCATCTTTTAAGCCCGCCCCAAGGGCGCTGATTTAAGTTTCATATTGCTTCTTATCAGGTAGCGCATAAACATCCTGTCGATAGGCGATTAAGATCCCAAAAACCCCTGTACCTTCATTCCCCAAAAATGATAAGCTGATATTATTAGTTAGTAGCGGTTATTATAGCTCTTTCTCAAAACATATCTAAAATTAATATTGACATTAATTAACCGTTATTGTTCTATCGTCACATATTTTTCAAGGAAATCTGAGCAAGTAAGGAACGAGGCTTAACCGTTAACAGCTTTTTTTGTGGAATTAGTTATGTTGAATAAAAGATAAAGTTGTGAAGAAGAAAGTGAAAGGAAAGAAGTTTGTTATGTTCAAAAAGTATGGTCTGGCAATTGTTTGTTCGTTTATTTCTATTTTCTTTATAGCAAGCCCTTCCCTTGCTCAGGAAAAAGAGGCGGGAGCTTCGGTGTTTGAACTGGGGGAGGTGGTGGTGACCGCAAAGAAAGAGGCAGTAAGTCTTGCAACAACCGTGACCGAGATATCCGTCCGGGATATCAAGGCACGGGGCGCACAGACAGTAGCCCAGGCATTAGATCATGTCTCCGGTGTTGATGTGCAAACAGGGGGAAAGGGCCAGTCCTTTGTGAATATCAGGGGATTTAGTCAAGAAGATGTAAAGGTCCTGATTGATGGAGTTCCTGCCCATGAGACCTACTTTGGATCCCTGGATCTTTCCCTTATTCCCGTGGACTCAATTGCCAAAATTACCGTTACCAAGGGTGCATCTTCTGTCCTTTATGGGGCCAATACCATGGGTGGGGTAATAAATATCATCACCAAAAAAGGCAGCAAGGAACCGGTCACCGAATTTACCACCTCTTTCGGTGACTATAACGCCAGGAATTACATCTTTAATCATGGCGCTACAGCAGGGAAGTTCAACTACTGGTTCACATACGGTTATCGAGAATCCGGCGGGTTCAGGCTATCGGACGATTTTGATGAGAACAGCAAGTGGGTAGGAAAGGATTCAGAATACCATGAAGACAGAGGAAAACGGGATTTAAGTGATTACATAAAGAGAACCGTGAATGCGAAAATCGGCTATGAACCTGATAAAGACACAAAGGTCTATCTCTCTTTTGACTATCATAACAATGAGCGGGGATGTCCTACGGAATATGACCGTTACTGGGCATTTTCCAGGTGGGACCAGTGGCACCTCAATTTTGTAGGTGAAAAAAAGTTTAATGAGCTGCTAACAATTAAAGCCCGGGCTTTTTATGTAGACCACGAGGATACAATTGTTGACGTGAGCTGGGATGATAATCACCAGACAAAAAAGAAGTGGTTCGAGGAGAGCGAGTACGACGACTACTCAATTGGAGGAGAGCTTCATACATGTCTTGACTTTGGCAAATTAAGTCTCTTAAAGATAGGGTTCAATTATATCAAGGACAACCATAAGCAAAAAGACTATCTTGATGGAGATAGCTTTAGTGTTATAAAGGGCTGGGACAGTCCGGGATGGCAGCCGGAAGAGGAATCCGAAGCAGACACTTATACCTGTGCCCTTGAAGATGAAATCAGACCTACGGAGAGGTTATCCTTTGTTTTTGGTGTGAGCTACGACTACTATGACCCCAAAGAGGCGTACGGGCAACCGCTGCCAGACAATATTGATACGATAAATCCTCAGGGAGGAGTGGTATTTGACCTCACCGATAAGACTATCTTGCATGCCTCAATTGGAAAAAAAACCAGGTTCCCCCAACTAAAGGAATTATATAGCAAGCATGCCGGGGGAAATCCCGATCTTGATCCCCAAAAGACCATTTGCTATGAGGTTGGAGCGGAACACTATTTTACTACATTTCTCAAAGGGTCGATCTCCTACTTCTATAACGACATTGACGACATGATCTATCAAGACACAATTGGAGACGACCCGATTTATGTGAATATAGGGGAAGCCACCATTCAAGGGGTGGAGACGGGCCTTGACATGAATATTACGGATCGTTTTCGGGTTGGGGCGAATTATACGTATCTCTCAACCAGGGATAAAAAAAATAACAACAGGGAACTGGAAGGCAGGCCTCGACACAGGCTGAACCTTGATGTCCGTTATCAATTTCCCTTCGGCCTTTCCACGAATCTTCAGGCATCGTACACCCAGAGACAGTTTGAGTATGACGACAACAACACCATGAAATGTCCTGACTTTTTTCTGATCAATGCCAGGGTCAGCCAGAAACTCGGCAGACTGTGGGGCGTAGGGTCAGAACTCTTTCTTGATGTGAGAAATATAACCGACAAAAACTATGATGAGGGGAGCGGCCCGATGCCTGGAAGAAACTTTCTGGCAGGATTGACACTAAGATACTGATAGGGGGGAATTTCGGCATGGTAAAAAAATTCGCGTGGCTTTTATTATTTGGCGCACTCTTTTGTGCTGCTGAAAGTTTTTCTGCTTCTCCATCCATCTTGAGCATTACCGGCCTGGTCAAACAGCCTTTAAACCTGACTATTGAGGACATTAACAAATATCAATCCATACAGGTTCAACTCAATGAAGTAACGGAAACCGGCGCATACAGTGGTGTGTTCTATTACAATGGCGTCCCCTTAAGAACTTTGCTCGAACTTACCTCAATTGCAAAAGAAGAGACAGAATTTTCAAAAAATGTGGATTTAGCTATTCTGGTACGCAACAGGCAGGGAAAACAGATTGCCCTTTCTTGGGGAGAAGTGTTTTACAGGAACCCGAGCGAAATCATTGTGGCCACTTCGGCAGTCCCGATAATGCCTCACCATGATTGCAAGACCTGCCACACTCCTGAAGTCTATAAACCCCGGTTAGACCAGCTTCATCGAAAAATCGGGTTTCCGAAACTCGTGATAAGCGGTGATACATATGCGGATCGTTCCTTAGAAGAGGTTGTGTCAATTGAGGTCTTGGATTTGCGTCCAAAAATGCCTGCAAAAAAACTAAAAAAACTTTTTTCGCCGGAATTCACCATCAGGGATACAGTAGGGAAAACTTTGACTTTCAAAAATTTGTCAGCTTATCCACGGAGAGTAATGAAGATCAAACATTTAGGAGAGGGCAAAGGGTATCACGGGATTGACAAGGTTGAAGGAGTCTATTTCAAAACTATTCTCAATAAGGCAGGCATAGCGCCTGATTTGTGCAAGGTATTCCTGATCTCGGCGCCTGACGGTTACAGAGCTCTTTTTTCGTATGGAGAGATATTTTTCAATCCCGCGGGAGAGCGCATGATTATTGCGGACAGGATTAACGGTCAGCCCATTGAAAAAGGGGGAAAGTTCGTCCTGGTGCAGCCAGGCGATCTCATGGCAGACCGGCATGTAAAGTCAATTAAAAAGATAGAAGTGATTTCCGTATCTGATACCAATTTTTAAGGAATGTTATACTGGAAGTTTTTGCATACCCCGCAAACACTGCATGATTCCATAGGGCATGGTGGAGTTTTTTTGCCATCCAGGGCCTTCTTGTATTCATGTTTCAGAAAAGACTTAGTTACACCATGATCTATAAAATCCCAGGGAAGCAATTCGTCTAAAGATCGCTCCCGCAGCGCATAAAAACCCGGATTTATTGATGTTTCTTTAAGTGTTTGCGCCCAGTTTCCCTGGTTTTTATCAGCCAGAGTCAGAATTTCTGAAATCCTGCGGTCACCGCGTGAAAACATAGCCTGGATAAAAGCCCAGCGCGGTATATCCGCATGAACACGGATATTGGCAACTTTTTTTAAACCATGCTTTATCATCTTTATTTTCTTTTTCAGTGTCTGTTCATTATCCATTGCTGCCCACTGAAAAGGTGTAAAAGGCTTTGGCACAAAAGAATTAACACTTACCGTTATTTCTCCTATTCGTTTCATGCTTCTGCTAACTTTGAGAAATTGCTGCTTTATTTTTTTGCACAGTTTTATGACAGCTTCGACATCATCCATTGTTTCTGTTGGAAGACCAATCATGAAATAGAGCTTTAAGTTTGGAATGCCGCCTGCAACAAGGGCCTCAGCGGCATTAAGTATTTCCTCTTCTGTAATGCCCTTGTTGATTACCCTGCGCATACGTTCAGATCCGGCATCAGGAGCAATCGTTGCGGTTTTGACTTTGCTTTGTCTCAGTAGCGATATAAGCTCGGGGCAAAGGGAGTCAGCCCTCAGAGAGCTGAACGATAGTCTGATATCCTTATTATTAACATAATCGTAAAGTTCTTTTATCTCCGGAAAATCTGAAACCGCAGCTCCAACAAGACCAATTTTACTGGTAAGCAAAATTCCCTGGTCCATACATTTTGCAATAACGGAGAAAGGCCTGAATCGCGGAGGCCTGTAAATATATCCGGCACTGCAGAAGCGGCAGCCATGCGGACAGCCTCTGCCGGTTTCTATCAAAAATGTATTATCAAAAGTAGTATGCGGGGTTATTATACTGCTGCATGTTGAAATACGGGAAAGGTCTTCTATATACGTCCGCCTGATTTTGGCAGGGACATCAAGTAATGGTTCAAAAGAACGAATTGTTCCATTTTTGTTATAGGTTGATTCGTAAAACGCCGGTACGTAAGCACCTGATACTTTGCGTGCTATATTTTTTAAAAGAGATCTTCTGCTTATATTATTATCAAAGCTGTCAATAAATTGGGGAAGCATCAATTCTGCCTCCCCGATCAAAAAACAATCAATAAATGATGAAATCGGTTCCGGGTTTAAAAAACAGGCGACTCCCCCTGCAATAACAAGAGGATGGGGGGTTCCTCTATCACTTGAATGCAAGGGGATATTTGCTTTCTCTAAAATGGTCAGAAGGTTTGGGTAGTCATTCTCAAATGAAATCGAAAAACTGATAATATCAAAATCGGAAATTTGTCTTCCTGATTCTATAGTTGTTATTTTGGCTCCGGTCAAATCAGTTGTATCAGGCAGAAAAGATCTTTCACACACAACATTTTTAATATTGTTTAATAAATGATATACTGTCTGGAAACCAAGGTTGGACATTCCAACATGATATTTGTTGGGATATACAAGAGCTATTCGGATACATTCTCTGCAACCTTTCCTGATTGTACCGATCTCCGATTCAGCATATTT
>DAOWEW010000088.1 GCA_030638305.1 Desulfobacteraceae bacterium | reverse complement strand
TCACCTTTATTATATCCATCTTTTGCCATTTTTCCTTTTGAGTTATAGTCTGGTATCTGGATTGGCAAAGCTCGACGCAGACACAGTCCGGTTTTTCCTCCTCAATAACCGAACTAACCAGTTCCACGCTTTCTCTGGATATATGGGCTGTTCCTAAAAGTATTATTTCTTTATCTTCAAAATTAAGGTGATGTATCGCCTCATTGTTAATAATTCCCATTAAATATTTTCCTTATTTTTTTATTTGTCCACTAATTACACAAAGTTACACTAAAAACTAATGACTATTGCTAATTCGTGAAATTGGTGGACAAATTAATGTTTTTTATTTCTATAAAGAAGTCGATACTGGTATGAGTGGAGTCCGGTTGCGTGTCATGGGATTTTTGTGAATATTTTTATTCTTTTGTTTAGAGGATGAACGGAAACACCATAACCTGCCTCTTTAGCCATTTTTTTAATACTATATGAAGAATCAGCAAAATCAAGAGGATATGGCCTTATATTATCTTTGTTTTTAACAATATCGAATTGAATTTCTTCATCTGTAAGGATTACTACAGGTTCATTGGATTTATCAAGATACTCATATAAATTATTCCACAGATCTGGTATATTCATTAAATATTTCCTTATTTGATAAAAGTTTTTATCTTATTACTGTACCTGTCATATACAGAATTCGCCAGAAATTTAATCCGGCTCCTGACATCAATTGGTTCGGGAAGATCCAGAGGGAGTAAAAGATTGAATTGTTCTATGCTGACCGGTTTGAAACGCAGTGTTTTTTCAATAGAGGCTATTTCTTCGGGAGAGAAATTGTCGCCCATAAAATGTTTTTTTGCAATTTCTTCAATATCCATATTCTTCAGGAAGCTCAGGGTGGTAAAAAGATCGTGGCTGTCCTCAAACCTTTTTAAATTATAATTTGCCGCTTCACATTCTTCAAGAAGCTTTCTGTAAGCTTCAAGGTACCGATTATTCCAGTCGTGCAGTTTTTTGTAAGACTCCAGCAAGAGTTTTTTAAATTTTGAACGATCAGTTAGACCGCGAACTTTGATGAACCGTACATCTTTGCGGTATTCGAGGCCATCGGCTATCTGCTCATTAAAAGGAATTTCTTTTAATCCCATGAGAAGCATAAACTCATTGATGAATTCAGGCTTCAAAAGCAGATCGTATATTCGAACAAAGCGTTTGCTAAGCATTTCCTGGAGCTGAGTAACATAATCAGCCAGTTCCTTAACATACTTGGTCTGTTCTTCGACCAACCGTCGTTCATATAAATAATTATTAACAACCTCTGCCTTGACTTCCTGGGTCAAAGCGGAAATTAAATCGTCTGACATATTTTCACCTAAAGTGATCGGGTTCAAAGGTTCAGGGTTCAAAGGTTATAGCCTACTTGTGGAAGTTATTTCGTTCACGTTCCTAATTAAGATACCAGTTTATAATGCTGGAACCAAAAAAGATATAACTAATTGCACCCATTGAAAGAAACGGGCCGAAAGGGATAGCGAGTTTTAACCCCTTGTGTGTACGTAACATTAAAGTTATTCCTATCAAAGTTCCTATGGCAGAACCCATAAATATTGTAAAGAGAACACCTTCCCACCCTAAGGCGGCTCCTATCATTGCGAGAAGCTTGATGTCTCCCCCTCCCATGCCTTCTTTTTTAGTAAGACGGTTATATGTTTCTGCAATTAATAAAAGGCTCCCGCCACCGACCAGTATTCCCAGCAAAGAGTCTTTGTACGTAATTGCTGCAAGAGCAAATGATGCAAAAAAGAAAATTGGTATGCCTGGAAGCGTAATGACATCAGGTATTATCTGATGATCAATATCAATAAAGGTAATCACAATTAGTGATAAAATTAAGGCGTAGTACACAAATGCTTCAATTGTAATTCCAAACTTAAAATAAATACAGAGTGCAAAAAAACCTCCTAATAATTCAACCAAAAGATAACGAAAGGCTATGGGAAAACCGCAATGGCGGCATCTTCCTTTCAGCCACAGATAGCTTATAATGGGAATATTGTCATAAAATTTTATAAAATTTTTGCAGTTCGGGCATATAGAACGGGCCGGATTTATAATTGAGTTTGATCCGGGCAACCTGCATATACATACATTTAAAAAACTTCCCAAACAAATTCCAAATATAAAAATCATTAGTTCGATCAGGTAGGTCAGCATATTCAGTTCACATTCCTTATTTATTTTTATTGAGCTCCTAAACTTAAAATCTTACCCTGAAAGATAGTCTTTTGTCATGCAAAATTTTCAAAATTAGTCAGGTAGCTAATACCTGAATCAAGCGATTTTTTACTTGATCTGCACTTATCTCTTGCGCATCAAGGATTCGCGAAAATCCTCAACATATCCATTGGTATGCCTGCGGTTTTCGCAAACCCTTATGCATCAGGGTTTCAGCACATTTCTTCGCAAAAAATCACTCAACTTAGGTATTATAAAAAATCAAAATTGATATTGTCAAAGTAAAATAATGTTATATATTGTTAGGTTAATACATTTTAAACTCAATTTATATATATCGCTTAGGAACGTGGACGAAAGGTTGAACCACTCGACCAGTTGCAAGCGAAACGAACTAAGTTCAAACAGGTGAAATAATGGGTGAAATAGACAAAGATGATTTGATAAGTATTATCGAAGATAATGAAATAGATACAAAAATACCCAAGACTCTTCCTTTAATGCCTATACGGGACGTTGTGGTTTTTACCGGCATGCTTCTTCCTCTTTTCGTCGGGCGGGAGAAATCAGTGCAAGCTTTGGAATCGGCTGTAATGAAAGACGGCTATTTGTTGTTGGTTACGCAAAAAAATCTAAATGTCGAGGATCCTAAAAAGAATGAACTTTACACAATTGGAACTGTTGCCCGGATTCTGCGAATGTTGAAGCTGCCTGACGGTAGTGTCAAGGCCCTTGTGCAAGGTATCGCAAAGGCAAAAATTGTAACGTATCTCAGAAACAAAGTTTATTATCGCGTAAAGATTGAAATTATTAAAGAACTTACGGTTAAAAAAGTTGATCTGGAAATTGAAGCTCTGATGAAGAATGTGCGTGAGTATTCAGAAAAGATTCTGGCTTTTCAAGGAGATTTGAGCGGAGATGTCACCACTATTCTGGAAAGCATGGATGATCCGGGTAAGCTGGCAGATCTTGTAGCATCGAATCTTAGACTGAAAATTGAGGAGGCACAGGTTCTGCTCGAATTTATAGATCCTGTGGAACGTCTTAAACGAGTTAACGAGCTGCTTTCACGTGAAGTTGAACTTTCGGTGATACAGGCAAAGATTCAATCTGATGTCAAGGATGAAATTTCCAAGAGCCAGCGTGATTATTTTTTAAGAGAGCAGGTCAGGGCTATCCACAAGGAGCTGGGCGAGCATGATGAAAAAGCTGAAGAGATAGATGATTACAAGAAAAAGATCAAGAAAGCCAGAATGCCAAAGGAAACTGCAAAAGAAGCTGCAAAGCAGTTAAAGCGCCTGGAACAGATGCATCCTGATTCTGCTGAAGCTTCAGTTGTACGAACTTATATAGACTGGCTGGTTGAGTTGCCTTGGGATAAAAAAACCAAAGATGTGATTGATATATTGAAAGCTAAAAAAATATTGGACAAAAATCACTATGCCCTGTACAAAGTGAAAGAACGGATACTTGAATATTTGAGTGTTCGCAGGCTCAATCCAAAAATGAAAGGTCCTATCCTGTGCTTTGTAGGACCTCCAGGCGTGGGAAAGACTTCAATGGGGAGAGCTATCGCCAGGGCGATGAAGCGTAAATTTGTTCGTATTTCTCTCGGTGGAATTCGGGATGAAGCGGAAATCAGGGGCCATCGTCGCACATATATAGGATCTATGCCCGGACGTATATTGCAAAGCTTGAATCAATGTGGATCAAACAACCCTGTTTTCATGATGGATGAGATTGACAAGCTGGGTTCTGATTTTCGAGGCGATCCTTCTTCTGCTCTATTAGAGGCTCTTGATCCGGAGCAAAACTTTGAATTCAGTGATCACTATCTGAACTTACCCTTTGATCTTTCCGGTGTCATGTTTATACTTACCGCCAATTTGACAGATACGATTCCTTCAGCGCTCCTTGACAGAATGGAGATTATTAATCTTTCAGGATACACTGAGGAGGAAAAAAAAGTTATTGCCGAGACATATCTTTTCCCGCGTCAAATTAAGGAAAACGGCTTAAAGCCGAAGAATATTTCCATCAGCCCGAATGCATTGCTCCAGATTATAAATGAATACACATCCGAAGCAGGTTTGAGAAACCTTGAACGTAAGCTGGGAGCAATATGCCGCAAGGTGGCGCGTAAAATAGCCGAAAAAGAAAAATGTCCTTTTAATATTACAAGGACAAATCTGCATAAGTATCTTGGGGTACCAAAATATTATCCCGAGATGGATCAAGAGGAGAGTCAGGTCGGACTGTCTACCGGGCTTGCCTGGACCCAGGCTGGTGGAGAGGTTTTGTATGTGGAAGCATCTTTAATCCAGGGAAAGGGTGACTTGATTATTACAGGGCAGCTCGGAGAGGTAATGCAGGAATCTGCACGCGCTGCTGTAAGTTATGCCAGAGCAAATCTTTCTTCTTTTGGAGTAAAAGAAAATTTTTTTGAAAATTTTGACGTACACATACATGTCCCTGCCGGTGCGATACCCAAAGATGGTCCTTCTGCCGGAATTGTTATGGCTACCGCTCTTATTTCTGTCCTGACCAATAAGCCGGTTAACAAGGACATTGCCATGACTGGAGAAATTACGCTCAGAGGAAGAGTGCTTCCTATAGGAGGCTTGAAAGAAAAGGCTTTGGGGGCTTTGAGAGCTGGAATTTGTACTGTAGTAATTCCTGAAAAAAATAAAAAGGATCTTGTAGAATTTCCCTCAAATATAAAGCGTAAAATTAAATTCATTCCTGTAAAACACATGGATGAACTACTGCCAATTGTAATAAAGGGCTTAAAGCCTAAGGGCAGTGGGGCAAAAAAAGGAAAAAGGAAAATTAAATAAACAACTAACCGTTCACGGTTTACAGTTATCGGTTCACGGTTATATCTATATTCCATCGTTGCATAGTTCCTTGAAAAAACCGTGAACTGTGAACCGACAACCGTGAACGGTTACCTAACAACATTGACAAATTATGAAAATACTTGCTGTAGACACAGCCACAAAAAGTTGCAGCGTTGCCATTGTTGAGAAAGAATCAATTATAGCTGAGACTACTTTATTTATCGAACAGACTCATTCAAAACATTTAATGGAGATGATAGATACAGCATTAAACTTGTCAGGGTTAACTGTATCTGAACTGGATGGATTTGCGGTAACAAAAGGCCCCGGCAGCTTTACCGGTTTGCGAATAGGTATCAGTTCGATAAAGGGTTTTGCTATGGCTTCCGGTAAACCTGTTGTGGGTGTTTCAAGCCTTGATTCGCTTGCCATGCAGTGCTGTTTTTCTTCATATCTCGTTAGTCCGTTATTGGATGCTCGTAAAGGAGAGGTGTATTTTTCACGATACAGGTTTGAAAACGGATATTTTAAAAAAAAACTTGGGGACCAGGTTATCAGTTCTGTCCAGGCTGTTTGCGATATAAATGAGCCATGTTTGTTTGTTGGCGATGGAGCTAAAATTTATCAAAATAAAATTAAAGATGAAATAGGTGATCTGGCATATTTTGCACCGCCTTATCAAAACACGATCAGGGCTTCTACTGTGGCTCATATAAGTATGGATAGATTTGAAACAAATGATACAGATGATAACATCTTGTTTGCACCTGATTATATACGAAAATGTTGGGCTGAGCTTAGCCTTGATTTGTAATCGTTGACATTATTAATTGATATTGATATAATTTTTTTTAAACTTTAACATAAGGTATATATTGAGTGAATAAATTTACATGGTCTGATCCTCCAAGTCAAATCGCATTTCCTGTAGCAACAGCCGGATATCCTTTGATATTTGCTTTTGCCTTTACTACAGGTATTTTTGCCCTTTTGGGGCTGACAGTTCCCGCGCTGACAGGTCTTGCGGTTACTTTTTTTATCTGCTATTTTTTCAGGGATCCTGACCGCGTTATACCTAACAATTACGGCGCTGTTGTATCACCTGCGGATGGAAAAGTTATTATAGCCGGGCAAGAGGACAGCACTCCTTTTTTTGAAGGCAAGTGTCAGAAAATAAGTATTTTTATGTCGGTATTTAATGTGCATGTAAATCGTGTTCCGCATGAAGGGGAAGTTGAAAAGGTAAGTTATTATCCGGGAAAATTTTTTTCCGCAAATCTGGATAAGGCATCAAGGGATAATGAACATAATGCGATTTTTATTAAAACAGGAAATAGCCGGAAAATATGTGTCGTTCAGATTGCAGGGCTTATAGCAAGGCGTATTATATGCAAGTTGCAGAAGGGGGATCGGGTAGCTCGTGGTGAACGTCTCGGTATGATATGTTTTGGATCAAGACTTGATATTTATCTGCCTGATGATGCAGAGCTTAATGTTACAGTCGGGGATAAGGTTAAAGCAGGCACATCTATTTTGGGATATTTAAAGACATGAAAAAAAAGAAAAGAATTAGCAAGGACAAACTGAAGCGCGGAATATACATTCTGCCTAACATATTTACATCTTTAAATATGTTCTGCGGATTCTATGCCATTATTGCTTCAATAGATGGAAAATATGTTACATCTGCCATAGCTATTATTATCGCTGTGGTATTTGATATTCTTGATGGCAAAATCGCCAGGGCCACTAATACCACCAGCAAATTCGGTGTTGAATACGATTCTCTTGCAGATCTTGTATCTTTTGGTGTTGCTCCCGGGGTGATGATGTATTTATGGGCTCTTAAACCTATGGGAAGAATTGGCTGGCTGGCTGCATTTTTATTTATGATTTGCGGAGCTCTTCGCCTGGCGCGTTTTAATGCCAGTATTGATACAGTAAGCAAAAATTCTTTTACAGGCCTTCCGATACCGGCTGCTGCCGGCATGGCTGCCACTACTGTTTTGTTCTATAATAAATTTGGCATAGCGAGTACTTCTAACTGTATATTACCTCTTATAATGCTTTATCTTCTTTCTTTTTTAATGGTCAGCGCCATAAAATACGATTGTTTTAAACAACACGAGCTGTTTAGAAAGATGAATTTCAATGTTCTTGTTGCAGTTATACTGATTTTGATTTTTATAGCAGCGCAGCCATCCATTGCTCTGTTTCTTTTAGGAGTTGCCTATCTCGTTTCAGGTCCTTTCAAGACTATAAGGCTTATGAAACATTCAAAGCAGAAAAAAGCCGAAATCCACGATATTGATGAACAGATTTCGAATTCTCTATAACGTAACAGTTTACGGTTGATCAAAACATAACAGCAATCAGTCGTTGCATGAGTTTTTGGTTTTGAGTTTTGAGTTAAAAAACCATATTTCGTGGTTTTTGTTCAGGCACTAATTGAAAAAACCGTGAACTGTGAACCGACAACCGTGAATTGTTTATTTATGAAGGAGTTGTGATGTCAAAAGAATATAAAATAGCTGTAATCCCAGGTGATGGTACAGGACCGGAAGTTGTAGCAGAAGGGATTAAGGTCTTGGAGGCTGTGGCCGGCAAATGCGATTTCAGACTGAAATTTACCGATTATAATTTAGGTGGCGATCATTACAAAGCAACCGGAGAAATTTTGCCGGATAGCGCGCTTGAATCACTGGCAAACTTTGATGCAATATATCTCGGTGCTATAGGGCATCCGGACGTTAAACCCGGAATTCTTGAAAAAGGCATTCTTTTAAAACTCAGATTTCATTTTGACCAGTACATTAATTTAAGACCCGTTAAGTTGTATGAAGGAGTAAAAACTCCTTTGAGGGATAAAGGCCCTGAAGATATTGACTTCGCGGTGATTCGTGAAAATACGGAAGGTCTTTATGCCGGTGCCGGCGGTTGCTTAAAGCGAGGCACTGCAGATGAAGTTGCGGTGCAGGACTCAATAAATACACGCAAAGGTGTTGAAAGATGTATCAGGTACGCCTTTGAGTATTGCAGAAAGCGCAACAAAGCTAAAAGATTAACTCTTTGCGGAAAGACCAATGTACTTACTTTTGCCTTTGATCTTTGGGAAAGAACTTTTAACGAGGTCGCAGAAGAGTATCCCGATATACAAAAGGATTACGCACATGTTGATGCAGTATGCATGTGGATGGTTAAAAATCCGGAATGGTTTGATGTTATTGTAACGGACAACATGTTTGGAGACATAATTACCGATCTGGCGGCAATTATACAGGGAGGAATGGGTATAGCTGCCGGAGGGAATATAAATCCCGATGGCGTTTCAATGTTCGAACCTATTGGAGGTTCTGCTCCTAAGTATACTGGAAAGCAGGTAATAAATCCAATAGCAGCTATAATGGCGGCTAATATTATGCTTGACGCAATCGGCGAGCAGAAGGCGGCCTCCATGATCGAAAAAAGCGTGATAAAAGTTTTACGTGATGATTTAAAAGACGTAGCTGCCGGCAGGATGGGATATACTACAAAAAAGGTCGGAGATCTAATCGTAAATTATATTAAAGGATAAATGGAATGGTTGCCGGTTAACGGTTTAGGGATTTCCCTGAAAATAATCTACTATGCATTAAATATAAACTATGCCAATGACTGAGTCGTTTTAACCGTGAACCGACAACCGTAAACCGTTACGAATATGGAGATGTATGTCTGGTAAGAAATTTAATATTGCCGTAGCAGGCGCAACAGGCGCTGTAGGCAATCAGATGATAATTTGTCTTGAGGAAAGCAGTATTCCCTTAAAGTCGGTCAGGTTTTTAGCCTCGCATCGTTCAGCAGGCAGCAAACTCCGTTTCAAAGGAGCTTCTATTGATGTAGAGGAATTAACGGAGCATTCTTTTAAAGGCGTTGATATTGCGCTTTTTTCAGCAGGTGGTGGAACAAGTAAGAAATTTGCTCCTTTTGCCGCAAATGACGGTTGCGTGGTTATTGATAATTCAAGCGCATGGCGCATGGATCCTGATGTTCCACTTGTTGTTCCGGAAGTAAATCCTCACGCAGTAGCAAATTATCACCAAAAGGAATTTATAGTTAATCCAGAATGCTCTAGTCGTCATAGTCTTCTTTCTATTAATCTTGTTTATAGAAAGTGCGGAATAAAAAGAATTGTAGTTTCTACATATCAGGCCGTGTCCGGAACAGGAAAGAAGGCAATAGATGAACTTTCTGATCAGACCCGATCTATGATTACTTTTGCAGATTATGAAATTAATGTTTATCCGCACAGAATTGCTTTTAATTGTCTTCCACATATAGATGTATTTTTAGAAAACGGTTATACCAAAGAAGAAATGAAGATGGTTAACGAGACAAGGAAAATTTTCGAGGATAATTCAATAGGAGTTACAGCTACAACTGTCAGGGTTCCTGTATTTTATAGCCATTCCGAGTCAGTCAATGTTGAAACAAAAGAACATATTTCAGCGGATGAAGTAAAAGCTCTTCTGGAAAATAAACCGGGCATTAAAGTTGTAGATGATCCTGCAAATAATATCTACCCTCTTGCTATTGATGCGACAGGCCAGGATTTAACACTGGTTGGACGCATACGGAATGATGAATCAATTCCGAACGGCATTAATATGTGGATTGTCGCGGATAATATCAGAAAAGGCGCCGCAACCAATACAGTTCAGATAGCAGAAATTCTGGCAGACAAATATTTATAATTTGTAACCGATCACGGTTCACGGTTGAAATGCTTCAGTCATTGCATAGTTCATTTAAAAAACCCGACAACCATTACGTAAGTTTTAAGGAGTTTAGAGTTGGAAACAGTACCTATAACAAGAGAGGGTTATGAAGCCCTGAAGAAAGAACTGGAAAAAATAAAAAAGATTGATCGGCCCATGAATATAAAGGCAATTGAAGAGGCACGCGCACATGGGGATCTTAGTGAAAATGCGGAATTTGAAGCAGCCAAAGACAGGCAGGCATTTATTGAAGGCCGATTGATGGAGATAGGCTATAGGATAGCCACTGCGGATATAATTGATCCCGATACCCCCACAAAGGATCGTGCTGTATTTGCCAGTACCGTTGTCCTTGAAAATATTGATACAGGTGAAACAGTTGAGTATCAGCTTGTGGGGCCGTCTGAGGCTGATGTAGAAAAAGGCAGTATATCTATTTCTTCGCCTCTTGGAAAAGCAATTATAGG
>DAOWEW010000244.1 GCA_030638305.1 Desulfobacteraceae bacterium | reverse complement strand
GCCAGAGAAAGTTTTTCCTGAACCGATTCAACGCTTATAAGCCGCATACATAGCCCGTCAAGGTCGTTAGGACATTTCTTTTTATAACAGGAAACACAGCTTACCCCAGATTGAACTACAAGGTGTTCACATTGATAAGGTGCTGCCCGCCTGGGAGATGTTGGACCGAAAAGAGTTACATATGGAGTTCCCACCGCTGCCGCCATATGACCCGGCCCTGAGTCCGGACCGACACCGGCCGCAGCGGCCTTAAGCACGGCCAAAAGTTCAAGAATCGACGTTTTTCCAACCAGATTGATTAGATTGCGTGCGCCAACTTTATCGCAGAGTTTTGCTGCAGAAAGTGCTTGTGAATGATCACCAAGGAGGACAACCCGTCTTTTTTTTGAAGAAAGAATATCTTTCACTAACCGATAATACCCTTCAAAAAACCAGTCCTTAGATTTCCAGGATGATCCCATTACTACAGCGATAAATGGCTTACTTATTTTAGCGATAATATCCGGTTCAGCATACTTTTCATCAAGGAAAGAAAAACCGAACTCCGGATAAGCAGGCTCAGGCAACCCAAGTTGCTTTGTAAATTTTAGATAATGATGCAATTTCGGCAGTTCATCGCTGGTATAGCCGATATATTCATTGTTAAAAATCCAATTAAATTCCTTTGTATTCCGGCGATTAAAGCCGATTCGTCTTTTTGCCCCGGAAAGCAGCGAGAAAAAACCGCTCTTAAAGTGACGCTGAAGATCAATTGTGATATCAAAGTGTTCTCGCAATAAATCCTTATACAGATCCCATACTCCTAAAATATTCCTGGACCGGTTAAAAATAATAACTTTATCAATCCGTGGATGAAAGCCAACCAATTCTGCACACATCGGTTCTACGAGCCACGTTACTCTGCTTCCCGGCAGACTATTTTTAATATGGGACACCAGGCAGAGTCCCCGCACCACATCTCCTAAAGACCCCATTAGAATGATCAGAATTGAAGGAGCTGTGAGTGGTATTTGAGATATGTAATTATTCCGAAGAGTTGAGTGCATTAATTCACTAAGCATCTGCGGCAACCCATGTTTTTGAACTGCTCGATTCCAACGACGAACATATTGGTTTCTCAGTGTATTTTTTTTCCCGGGGAAAATACACCCCTTGTCAAAATCAAGAAGATAAACTTGGTTTTGATTGTCCACTATTACATTGCCGGGATGTAAATCGGCATGTAATATTTTATTTTTGATAAGCATTGATACTTGCTTAATGACCTCTTTCATTACAATATAAGTCCGTTCTTCATTTGAACGACTGATCAGGGCAAGTGTTTGATGATGTTTAATCTCTCGAGTTACCAGCCAACATTGATATAACAGGCGGCCCCGGTGAGCAAAGGCAATCGGCTCAGGGGCATTTATGCCTAAACTTCTGACTTTCTGTAATAGTTCATATTCAATCTGGCAACGCGTTTTTCCACATTTGAGGTACCTTTGTTTAATCAGATATCGAATTGCCCCTCCACGTCTATAATATTTAATAACCACAGATCCTATGCCTTCAAGCTGGGCAACTGCAATTGAAGTTCTTCCACCAAGGGCCGAATCAACGGTATCAGTTGGTGAATTAAAAACTCTAATAAGTTTTTTCAGTTGCTGATCGGATAGATCTAATGACAATCCAAAATGACAGTTATCATATGTTCGAGTTCGTAATATTGTCATTTTATGTCCAGCAATTTTTCAGATGCATGTATTACTTCGATGTATGAAAGTTCTTTCATACAGGCTTCCGTCCCTGTCGGACACATTTTTCCCCCATGTCGTTGACAAGGCTTACAGTCCAGATCCTTTTTTTCTACCACAATTGCTTTATTCTTCCAAAAAGAGAAACCGAATTGGGGTGAAGTGGCACAAAAAATTATAACATTTGGAACCTTAAATGCAGATGCTATATGAAGTGCCATGCTGTCGTTACACACTATAAGTATGGAATTTTTAATAATATACATCGCTTCCGCAATATTTGTTTTCCCTGCGAGATTGATGACTTTAAGCCCATGGGCAACCTTGGCATTCAACTTTTTTTCTGATTTTGCACCAAGAAGGACCACTTCAAAACCCATTTTAAGCATAAATTTAGCTACTTCATGATATCCTTCCCAGTGCCACATCTTAGTTTTCCATGCACTTCCTGGAACAAAAACCACATAAGCACCTGGTCGGGGTAACATCTTGCATATATCATTGCCAAGCTCATCATATTCAGGTGGGAATAAACGTAGCTCTGAATCAAGCGACGATATAGGAATTTCTTCGGAAAGCAGCGACAAGTTACGGATGACGTCATGGTCTTCCGGGCTTCTTTTTCGTGTTTCGTTGTAGAGAAAACTCAGCTTGGCATTGGCAAATCCGATGCGAACCGGAATTCTGCTGAGCCAAAGAAGTAGTGATGTTCGGTAAGACCGATGGAGTGAATAGACCCTATCAAACGCCATAGCTTTGATCTGGCGCTTCATTCGTAACAACCCGGTGAGACCTGAATTTTTTCCTTGTTTGTCATCAATAAGAACACCGGCAAGAAGCGGATCACGAATGATCAGTGATGCAGAAAGCGGCGTTGTCATCATCCAGAGCTCAGCCCCAGAATAAATCTTTTTAATACTTGAGATTACAGGAGTAGAAAGAATAACATCTCCCAAGAAACTTGTCTGAACCAAAAGTATCTTCATAATAGAAGCAATTAAACCAGCCTTTTCCTTTTTAAGATGCTTAGGCACGTGGACGAAATAACTTTCCCAACTATGCATCACAGCTTCAGGCCGCCTTTGTCCGATCTCAAATCCCAAAAATATTGAAATAGCTCGCTATTCCTTCAACTTTTGTGATTTGAGATCAAACAAATTCGACCCAAATCTGTGCGCCTACTTGGGGAAGT
>DAOWEW010000073.1 GCA_030638305.1 Desulfobacteraceae bacterium | reverse complement strand
TTGTTCTGCCTGCTTTTGGTCGGTGATGTCAGAAATGCCACCAACCCATTTTTCAGGCTTATTATCTGAGTCAAGAACAGGTAAACTATGATCATGCCAATATCTTAATGAACCGTCTTTACAGATTACTCTATACACATAATTTATAGGTTCAGTCGAATTTGTATGTAATTCTACAGCATGATTAAGTGCAAGACTTGCTGGATGGACTACCCTTAGCCAAGCGTCCACAATATGTTCAATTTCTCCTTTTTGATATCCCAAAGCTGCATCAATATTACCAAACCATCTTAATTCTCCTGTTTTAACAATCCATTCATAGAAAATATCATTTGTGGCTTGTGCAATTAGTCGAAATCTTTCTTCTCTGTCTCGTAAGTTATTTTCTAACATCTTAAAATCAGATATATCTCTCAATGAAGTCGCACGGATTGTTCTTTCTTTGTAGTTCATTTCTTTGGCATGAATTCGAGCAGGAAAAGTGCTTCCATCCTTTCTTAGAGCAATGACGTCATATGGTTCTGTAATATTATTCATCATATTTTCTCTCACAATTTCCTTTGATTCCGGAGCGATCCAATCAGTTCCAAGATGACCCATTGCTTCCTCTGATGTATATCCAAACATTATCTCAGCAGCATGATTTTGCTCAATGCAAACACCTTTCTCAGAAAAGAAAATGGACTCAAAGGAAGCTTCTGCAAAATACTTAAACCTCTCTTCACTTTCCCGCAGCATCTTCTCCGACCGTTTGCGTTCGGTGATGTCGGAAACAACTGCAATGTTTCCTTCAGAGGGATTAGATATATTCAGAGGGGCAATTCTAATTAAACAATCAAATAAACTGTTGTCCTTTCTTTTCCATTGTGTTTCCACTTCACAAATTCCATTTTTTCCGATCATTTCATAAGCAATTTTACCCACTCGGTTATATTCATTTTCGTTTTCATATAGAATCCTGACGCTTTTTCCAAACAAGCCACCGTTTGGATATCCTAACATCGCATGCATTCTATCATTGGACCATCTTAATTCTCTATTAACAATTAAACCGATACCTAAAGGAACTGTAGCAAGAATCTTTTGCACTTTCTTTTCACTTTCTTTAAATGTTTCTTCCGCCTGCTTGCGCTCGGTGATATCTGTGGCAAGAGTTAAAACAGAAGTAATATCTCCTGAGCCGTTCTTGATTGGTTGCCTATTAGTAAAGAAATAATGCGTTTTTCCTTGAAAGATAAGTGAGGTTTCTGTAACTTCACCTTTTCCGGATTTAATGACCCGCAAGTTGTCTGCCATCCTATCATCTGCAACTTCCTTTGGGAAAATATCCCATAGTGTTTTATCTACATAATCTTCTGGTGCTCCTCCTAAGTACGCTGCTGCAGACTTGTTCAAAACCAACAGCTTACCGTCAATATTGATTAAAATAATAGATTCAGATGCGCTCTCTATCAGTTGTTTATACTTTGCCTCACTCTCCCGCAACGCTTCCACGGCTCTATCTCGTTGCAATTCTGCTTTTTCTAACTCCGGAACCCGTTGCTCCAATTCTTCATAGATTGGTTTTTCAGACATTAAGAGGATCTCCGTTTTTAAAGCATTGTCGTAATTCAGAATGTTATAACCAGAAATTTAAAAACTCAAAACAACTTGTCAACAGTATCATATGTCAAAATTCATAGCAAATGGGTGTGTCCACGAATTGTGGGAAATATCATTTTGTCCCGTTAGGGACATCCGAAGTCATAATACCATGGCTGGATTAAAATTCAATTTTAATATTCAAATGCACATAATTTTTCCAGACCCCTCAAAAACTATCCCCTATCATAGGGAAGCGAAATACCGATCATCTTTGCTTTTCAGATATTTTATGGTTATATATATTTTCAGACAGGATTGATAGTTTTGAAACTGGCAGATTTGATTGTTATTGGAACGCATAATGAAAACTATAAGCAGAAGAAATTTTCTTTACTATAGCGGAGCATTGCTGTCTACTGCAATGCTTGCCGATATGTGCCGGCCTTTTGCCGGCGACAGTCACTTTATATCCGGTGCAGATGACATCCGCGGCAAAGTGTTTAAAAACGATGCTCCAAAATCATTGTGGAAATGGTCTCACGAAGGATTCCTTTACAGCAAGCTGGAAAACAAAAAAGTAGTTTGCGGAATATGCCCTCACCGTTGCATACTTGCCCCTGGCGATCGCGGTCTTTGCCGTTCCAAAGTTAATATAAACGGCAAGCTTTACAGCCTTGCCTATGGAAATCCATGCGCTGTTCATAACGATCCCGTAGAAAAAAAACCGCTTTTTCATTTCAGGCCAAGGTCAATGGTTTTTTCCCTTGCTGTTGCCGGATGCAATTTCCGCTGTTTAAATTGTCAGAACTGGGAAATTTCACAGGCAAAGCCTCATGAGGTGCGTCATTATGAGCTTTTTCCTGCTGAAGCAGTAGAGACAGCCCAGCGTTTGGGGTCTGAATCTATTGCATACACATATTCAGAGGCTGTCACATTTTTTGAATACATGATTGACATCGCCAGGCTGGCAAAGAAAAAAGGGCTGCATAACCTTTGGATTTCAAATGGTTACATCAACCAAAAGCCCCTCCTTGAGCTTTGCAAGGTACTGGACGGTGCAAATATAAACCTTAAATCATACAGTGATGACATTTACAGAAAATTGAACGGCGGGCGCCTGCAACCGGTGTTAAATACCTTAAAAACACTGCATGAGCAAAAAATTCATCTTGAGATAACGACTCTGGTGGTACCCGGATATTTAGATGATGAAGAAATGATAAAACAAATGTGCGGATGGATACTTGACAACATAGGACCTGATCATCCTCTTCATTTTTTACGTTTTTTCCCTAAATACAAGCTTGACAGGCTGGCCCCGACTCCTGTTTCAACATTAACGCATTTCCGCGAATTAGCCATGAAGGCAGGTATCAGATATGTTTATGTCGGCAATGTTCCTGACCATGAGGGGAATAACACCTATTGTCATAATTGCAGGAAGCTGTTAATTAAACGTCAGGGTTATTTGTTGCCAACGTATAATCTAACAGGTAATAAATGCAGGTTTTGCAGTACCAAAATTCCGGGGATATGGGATAATAACTTAAGGATAGGGGTGGGGTGATGAAAACTAAAAAACTGTATCACACAACACTATGAACGACTTTTAATAAACATCTGAGTTTCCTGATCAAACTCAAAATCTTCTCCTAAATAACCTTGTTCAAGTTCTGCAAACGCCTTCGGGTTATTAGGGCAGGGACATTCTATACC
>DAOWEW010000208.1 GCA_030638305.1 Desulfobacteraceae bacterium | reverse complement strand
GACTTTATCTACAAAAGATATCATGATATTTAACAGCAAAGAGACAATTTTTAGCTTAAAGTGCAGTGACATCTTCGATGAAAAATATATAGATCCGGGTCCTCCCAAAGATGGCTATGACATCCCGCATCACGGAAGACGATTTTTGATAACGATTTCGCAAAATTTTTAAACATGATTATGCGTAATAAAAGTTTCCCGAACGAATCGTTGTACTATAATTTTAATGGGTTAGGGTTAACAAGGATATAATTTGATTTTGAACATGCGCTTTATTATTATTATTATTATTTTCTGCACAGGTATTCCTGCGGACTTATCCTGTCAGATTTTGGAATATGACGAATATACTGTGAAAGCGGTTTTTCTTGAGCGAGTTACACGATTTATCGAATGGCCTCCTGATAAAAAAGTCGATGATATTTCAAAACCGTTTGTCATTGCCGTTATCGGCAAAAATCCGTTTGGCTCAAAGTTAGACAATATTTATTCAAAACGTAAGATAAGAGATAAGAAAGTTAAGGTTATATATATTTCAAAGATAAACCAGATTGCCGACTCCCATATCCTTTTTATACCGGTGTCAGAAAAGAAAAGACTTCAAAGTATCATTTCATATTCAAAAGAAAAACACGTGCTTACCATTGGCGATTCAAATGGTTTTGCAGAAAAAGGGGTTCTTTTTAATTTTTACACAGCAAGCAATCAGATCAAGTTTGAGATTAATGAAAAAGCTGTTCGAGGTTCAGGATTGTCAATAAACTATCTTCTTTTGAATGTGGCAAGAATTGTTGATCCGGCTGGAGATTCAGAATGAAAAACATACGAAACATCCCGGTTCAATCCAAACTGATCGGCATCATTCTTCTTGTAGCATTTCTTGGCATAGCTCCTGTATTTGCTTTTATTATCTACAGCGATATCAAAATGTTCAGAACGGATTTGGAAAGTAATACAACCATGAATGCAAAACTGATAGGAGAGTATTGTGTAACGCCGCTTGTTTTTGAAGACAAAAGCAGCGGAAAAGATGTCCTGAAAAGGCTTAAGGCCATACCTTATATTGCAGATGGTTATCTCTATGATAACAGGGGAGTATTGTTTTCCGCTTACAATAGATCAGAGCAGACAACCATTCCGTCCATGCCGTTTAAGAAGGGGTCACAATTTACAGACGATTATCTGCATGTGATTGATCCGATTGTTTATGAGGGCAGCGAATACGGAACAATCTATCTGCGGGTTACCACTTCTCTATTAAACAGCAAGATCAATAAATATTTGCTTACAATGTTGTCGCTGATGGCGATGTTGATCTTTCTTATCTATTTTTTAGCTCGCGGATTTCAAAAGATATTATCCGGTCCGATCCTGAAACTCGTTGATGTGACAAAAAAAATATCGGAGAGCGGAGAATATTCAATCCGTATTAAAAAAATAGGAATGGATGAGATCGGTATCCTTTGCGATAGTTTTAACGAGATGCTAAGCAGGATTCAGCTCAGAGAAGAGGAGAGAAACAGGGCTGAACAGGCGGTGCGCCGGAGCGAACAGAAATTTCGTTCCCTTATTGAGACAACGAGCGACTGGGTATGGGAAATTGATAAAAACGGAAATTACACCTATTCAAGCCCCAAGGTCAAAGATTTGTTGGGATATAAACCTGATGAGGTCATAGGAAAAAGACCTACCGATTTTATGTCGCAGGATGAGTCAGGCAGAATATCCGGATTGTTCAGAGATATAATTGCGTCAGAGAAGCCCTTTTCCAGGATGGAGAATATCAATTTTCACAAGGATGGAAAACAGGTAGTGATTGAAAAGAGCGGCGTGCCAATTCTCGACGAAAATGGAGAGCTTTTGGGTTACCGCGGGATCGACCGCGATATTACCGAGCGTAAAAAAGAAGAGGAAAAAAGAAAAAAGCTTGAGGTAAGCCTTCAGCGCTCTGAAAAAATGGAGGCCATGGGCTCACTTGCAGGAAGAGCAGCTCACGATCTCAACAATGTTCTCTCCGGCATTGTAGGCTATCCTGATCTCCTGTTGATGCAGCTTCCCGAAGAAAGCCCGTTGAGAAAACCAATCCTCGCAATGCAGAAGTCAGGGGAAAAGGCGGCAGCTATTGTGCAAGATCTCCTGACTATGACAAGAAGAGGAGTTGTTGTTACAGAGATTGTAGGAATAAATGATATTATTTCTTCATATCTGCAAAGCCCCGAACATGAAAAACTCCTCTCATACAATTCAGGAATCGTGATAGAAACTGCCCTTGGGACCGACCTGCTGAATATATCGGGATCTTTTCATCATATCTCAAAGTGTGTTATGAATCTGGTCTCGAATGCGGCAGAGGCTATGCCAAAAGGGGGAAATATCTCCATATCAACTGCAAACCGTTATATAGACAGACCCGTTAGCGGTTATGAGAGTGTGGATGAGGGAGATTATGTTATTCTTACAATCTCTGATACCGGAACAGGTATCCATCCGGATGATCTGGACAAAATATTTGAGCCTTTTTATTCCAAAAAGGTGATGGGAAAAAGCGGAACAGGGTTGGGAATGGTTGTTGTATGGGGTACGGTTAAAGATCACAATGGATATATTGATATTAACAGCAATGTGGGAAAAGGAACTACATTTACGCTCTACTTTCCTGCCTCCCGCAAGGAGAAAACCAAAAATAAAAAACCCTTAGCCATTGAAGATTATATGGGAAAGGGAGAGTCTATTCTGATAGTGGATGATGTAAGCGGGCAAAGAAAGATAGCATCCACCATGTTGACCCGATTAGGTTACACTGTCACTGCTGTTTCAAGCGGTGAAGAAGCGCTCGAATATCTGAAAGAACATTCCGCTGACCTGATCGTCCTCGACATGATCATGGGGTCGGGGATGGACGGACTTGACACATACAAAAAAATAATCAAGCTCCATCCTGAACAGAAAGCAATTATTGCAAGCGGTTTTTCAGAAACAGAACGAGTAAAGGAAGCTCAGATATTAGGCGCTGGACAGTATGTAAAAAAACCATACACCCTGCAAAATATAGGGGTTGCTGCAAAAAATGAATTAGCGCCCGCCCTATCGGGCGAGCTCTTAGCTGATAGCTGATAAGCTTAGGAACGTGGCTACCCCTATATTGTGGATACAAAATGCAGAAAGTTAAATCTGAAGAAAAAAAATGTTTGTTACTTGCCGAGAAGATTGAGCGAATTTTCAGGGATGGTTTTGTCTTAAGTAATGACATTATGCACTATATTGATTCCACTTTTTCAAACCCTTCTTTAAAAAATGAATTTGAAGAAATTATTTATGACGAGGATAATTGTGAAAGGGAGTCCCTGATTGAACTGTTATTTTTTCCGGATGAACCGGTACAAATTAAGCTCGAAGAACTTCTTGAAAGCAAAAATTTTAAAAAAGAAGATGAAAAAAAAGTAATAAATTATATTTTAAGTAATAAAAAATTAGTGACAACAATACATTTCCCGGAAAACAAAGGTTCAATAAAATTTATTGTTCCGGAATTATCTGCGCTGCAATTTGTTTCCCGTCTTAATATTTCAAGAAAACTGAATAAAAGGCTTCTTGAAGCAATAAACAAATTTGTTTCCGATAAGCGTAAAAACCTTGTTAAAATCAGGCTGAGGAACTATAGCGTTAGACTTACTGAAAATAAAATTATGTTCCTGTGTTCTTTCTTTGAAAAATTATTAAAAGTTGAAAAGAATTGTTTTTTCAAGTGTCTGGATTTTATACTGGACTTTTTTGAGAGACTTGAAGATGACAGCAATATATTGCAGTCTCTTGAGAATAGAAAAGAATTTTATTTTCAAAACCTTCAGAAGGCAGCGAGATTTGAGGAACTGCTGCATAAAAACAATATGGAAACATTGATATCCGGAGGAGTAAGAATCCCGCATATCAGTAAAGAGGATGCAATGCATAATATAGTAATAATAGACACAATCATTCTTGCAGTTTAAAACCGGGAACAGAATCAGACCATACTGAAAGTTATTTCGTTCCGGCTCCTAATGTGGCAAGACAATCTGCTCTTTCGTTTCCATCAATACCTGCATGGCCTTTCACCTTGTAAAACTTTAACTTACTGAATTTCTGGATAATGCTCTTAATTGATTTTACTAATTCCACATTCTTCTTTGCTTTCCATCCAAGAGTAAGAACTCCGTAAGCATAGGTACTATCTGTAAAAATTTGTACCGGAAGATCGGTTCTTTTTAATTCCAGCAAAGCTGCTCGAATAGCTTCAAGCTCCGCAATATTGTTGGTCGCAATACCTATGTACTTTGATATTTCCTTTTCATGGCTTTCGTACCGCAACAAAATACCTATCCCTGAAGGGCCCGGATTGCCGGAAGACGCCCCATCTGTATAGATTCGGATCATATCATC
Organism: Desulfobacteraceae bacterium; assembly: GCA_030638305.1. The sequence continues at coordinate 663 of DAOWEW010000208.1, read as the reverse complement.
CTGCTCTTCCGGAGGTTTTTTTTCTAATTTCAATGTCTTTTTTTTACTTGTTTTACTCTGACTCTTTTTATTGGAATTTTTATTATTATCCTCCCGTGAATCAATGGGGTTAACGCTGTTTTCCTTCACCCAGTACTCATAATCCTGCTCAAGTTGATACTTGATTAACACCTTGCCATTTTTAACAATCGGCATCCCGTTATTATCAATATTCAGCCAAACCTTGTTTTTCCTGAACTTCATCCGCTTCCAGCCTATTTTTTCTTTTTCCAAAACAAAGTCTCCTGCATCACTTTTGCGCTTTTAACAGAAATTTGAAAACTCATTATGATAAAGATGATAGCTTTTGCTTATTTCAATAAACTCATTTAGATCATCTTGCCAGTATCCTGCTATTTCATCTATATCGTAATTTTTTTCTATACGCCGCCGTATTTCCTTGTCTCCGATTATAAGGTCTATGGGAAGTCTTTTAGATTCATACTCATAAGGAGGCTGTTTCCACTCGAACTCACCTTTGTGATGGAAACAGACTGACTTGAGCAATTTAATGGAAGTAATATATGGATTAAATTTATTCGGATCAGTTATGTGAATTTGAAATCCTCTGCATAGAGTTCCCTTCCACTTGTTTGACGTGGGCTCAAATACATTATATCTGAG
>DAOWEW010000078.1 GCA_030638305.1 Desulfobacteraceae bacterium | reverse complement strand
GGGGAATTGAGCGTCGCAAAATATTCAGAGACAATAAAGACAGAGATAATTTTATTGATCGTTTATCAGATCTTTTGCCTGCAACACAAACCGCCTGTTATGCTTGGGCCTTTATCCCAAACCACGCACATTTTTTATTCCGAAGCAGCGGCGAAATATCAACTCTGATGAGAAGATTGCTTACAATGAAAGCTATACTCTATGATGCAGAAGGTGATATTCTTTCCGTGACTTTTACTGCAATCGAAGGGCAAAAGCATACTGGTCTTGAACTTTCAGACAACATTGTACTCTATTATAATCCGGAAACGGAAACGCCGCTAAAGCTAGTTTTGTTAAAATATCAAGCATTGTTACAAGCCAGCGCACAGGCTCCAATTTTGCTTGATGGACTATCCTCGGCACCTGTTAGAGTGCAAAAGATAGTAACAGCCTTGCTACAACGTGCTCCGCTCACAGCTTTCTTGCAAGTAATCAAAACGAAAGATCAAACCTCGTTAATCAGTCGGTTGCATGAAATTTTTACACCTTCCACATTGGAAATGGTTGTAGCAAGTTAATTCGTCTACGTTCCTAATGTATAAATAAAAAGTAGAGGATTATACAAAAGGCTATGTCAATACGTGAGGATTTTGAAAAACGTGAAAGGACATTTATTTCTTCATTCGGTTGTCTTAGTTCGGAATCAAGAGGCAGAATGAGAGAGGAAGTGCCTTGTTCCATCCGCACTGCTTTTCAGAGAGATAGGGATCGCATTGTTTATTCCAATGCCTTCAGGCGGTTAAAACATAAAACCCAGGTTTTTTTATCTCCCTTGGGCGATCATTATCGAACACGACTGACCCACACTCTTGAGGTGTCGGAAATAGCAAGAACAATCGCCAGGGCAATGAGTTTAAACGAAGATTTGGTTGAAGCCATTGCTCTTGGCCATGATCTTGGACATACGCCATTTGGTCATGGCGGAGAAACAGCGCTCAAAGAAATATATTCGGAGAGCTTTTCGCATAATGAGCAGAGCCTGCGTGTTGTGGATATTTTATGCAATAACGGGAAGGGACTTAATCTTACTTACGAGGTGCGTGATGGAATTTTGAAACATTCAAAAGGATTTGGGAATATTATGCCGAGCGATCCATCAGAGCAGGCATATACCATTGAGGGCAGAGTACTGCGCGTCTCTGATATAATTGCATACCTGAACCACGATCTTGATGATGCGATCAGGAGTGGTGTTATAAGTTCCGACCAGGTGCCTGAATCCTGCCTGAAGATAATCGGGCATTCGCATTCAGAGCGAGCCAGGACAATGATTGACGATGTTATTTCGTCCAGTGAAGTTATAGATGATGAATTTTGCTTGCGCATCAGCGATAAAGTATATTCCGCAATGAAGACTTTAAGAAAGTTTCTTTATGAAAATGTATATCGTTCGCCTCAAGTACACAAAGAGTTTGTCAAGGCAAAAAAAATTCTTTCCGATCTATATTTCTTTTTTTTAAATAATGAAGATGACCTTCAAAGAGAACTCGAAAATATGGAAATGGGAGATTGCATGAGTAGCAGCCAATCCGGAGAAAGAATTGTTTGTGATTTAATTGCCAGCATAACGGACAGATATGCTCTTGATCTTTATAAAAAAATCTTTTTCCCTTCTCCACTTGTTTAAACCGGATGCCGGATGCCTTTAAATCCTGAACAAATTAGATCAAATCAAAATAAGGGTTCGGTAAAAAATAACTTGATAGAATTTGCGCCCAAATTTGCCGTAGATTTAATTGATCTTTATTCGCAAAACCGCAGGAATAGCGAGCTATTTCGAGGACTTTTGCGGATAAAAATCAATTAAAGATATGGTGAAGTTGGGATGCAAAAATGTTAAGTTATTTTTTATCGAATCCTAAGTATTCGCCTTTTTTAAAAAACCTGGAAACAATATGGGCGAATATGGGGCAAAAATATCAGGAAGCCGCTGATTATTATGGTTTTTTCTGTAATGGATGTGAGGATAATTGTTGTTATACCCGTTTTTATCATCATACAATTTTGGAATATCTTTTTATTATGAAAGGATACAGTGCCCTTGAACATGAAATGCAGAATCAGGTAACAGAGCGGGCTCTGGAAGTATGCGATAGAACCTTGGAGTATGACAAAACAGGAAAACCCGTACGATTGTTGTGCCCGCTGAATTTTGACGGTTTGTGCATATTATATGAATACCGTCCTATGATATGCAGGCTGCATGGTATCCCGCATCAGCTCCAAAAGCCCGGTCAGGACATAATGTATAGCCCTGGCTGTGAAGCCTTTGCAAAACAGTGTGGTGGGAAAAAATATATAAAGTTTGACAGAACATTTTTTTACATCGAAATGGCTAAACTTGAAGGAAAGTTAAGAGAAGTGCTCGGTTTTACTCAAAAATTTAAAATGACCGTGGCACAGATGTTGATTAAAACAATATCGGATAGAAGCTGAATAGAAGGTTCACGGTTCACAGTTTTAAAGCAATTCCTGACTTATTTTTAGTTTCCATACGAATCATCATGTTTCGTTACTATCTGAAAAACTCCCTAAATGCCCCGGAATGGGCAATGTATACTACAAAATATCCAAGCATAACTAATTTATTTTATTCAGTTTAAAGAGGCATCGGAAATTGCTGAGAGTTTTATGTTTTGAACAGCCGTAAACTGTGAACCGTGAACCGAAAACCTGAGTAGTTACAAGTTATGAAAAATTTAGATATAGATGACCTTGATAAAATAGCCGGCATAAGGCTTGAAAAAAATGATACTTTTTCATTTCAATGTCACTCAAGGCTTTCTTGTTTTAATAAGTGCTGTCGAAATCTCAATCTTTTTTTATATCCATACGATGTTATAAGATTAAAGAATGGACTTGGAATCAGTTCGGATAAGTTTATTGACAAACATGTTGATATTGTTATGCGTGATTCCAGCTTTTTCCCTGAAGTATTACTTCGCATGTCACAGGATGAAGAGAGGACATGCCCTTTTTTAAGTGAATCAGGCTGTCTGATTTATCCTGACCGCCCGGATGCTTGCCGTACGTTTCCTATAGAACAGGGCGTTGTTTATGATGCCGGGACAAAAAAAACAAGTCTTGTTCATTTTTTCAGACCTCCTGACTTTTGCCTTGGACAGTACGAAAACAAACAGTGGACGACAGAATCATGGGCCAATGACCAGGATGCAGCAATATATAACAAAATGACTGTCAAATGGTCCGGGTTAAAGAGTTTGTTTCAGGTTGATCCATGGGGCAGGGAAGGGCCGGGGGGCAGGGAAGGGCCGGCCGGTCATAAGGCGAAGATGGCTTTCATGGCAATATATAACATAGATCTTTTTAGAGATTTTTTATTTAAAAGCAGTTTTTTGCAAAGATACAAGATAAAACATGAAATTTTAAAAAAAGTAAAAAAAGATGATGTGGAATTGATGAAGCTTGGTTTTGAATGGGTAAAATATTTTCTCTGGGGTATTAAAACTAAATCTATAAGAAAAAAATAATGGTTTACGGTTGTCGGTTCACGGTTTACGGTTAAAATACTTCAGCCATTGCATAGTTCATTGAAAAAACTGTAAACTGACAAATGTGAACCGGCAACCGTAAACCGTGAACCTGAGTAATTACGTTATAAAACTCCTTTTGGCATCGGTGTAACTTTTTCTCCGCCAAGGGTATAGCCTCCATCAATCTTAATTACACTTCCAGTCATAAACGGCGCATCCTTAACAACAAACAGCACGGCATTAACTACATCTTTAATAGTACCTGTTCGTCCAAGCAGTGTGTGATTAATCAGCGATTCCCGCTGCTTTTGGTCTAACAGCTCCCATCCTCTTGTCTTTTCACCATGTCTTGTTTCAACAATTCCCAGCATTATTTCATTTACACGGACTTGAGGTGCCCCGATACGTGCCCATGTTTCTGTAAGGATGGATAGTCCCCGGTTTGCCGCCGCATAAGCATCATTAAAAATAAGGCTTGCAGGTCCTGACCTGCCGGTGATGCCGGCAATAGAGGAAAGGTTTATTACCACGCCATTTTCTGATGCCTTGAGATATGGGAGAGCAGAATCAAAAACCCACCATTTGGCACGAAGAGTTGTAGCCATTTCAAGATCCCACTGCTCCTGGACATACTTACCATGAACTACAGGCCAGCCGCCGCGTTCTATGTTATTTATAAGAATGTCAAGGCGGCCGAAGCTATCAATAACCTTTTTTACCAGACTCCGGATTTTTTCAGTTTCAAGTAAGTTTGTCTTTATTATAAGATGTTCAATATCTGTTTCAACAAAATCCTGTTTCAATTCATCAATATTTTCTTCCCAGTCAAAATAATTTAAGGCGACTTTAATCCCCTCGTTTGCAAGAGCAAGTCCTATACCTTTACCTATGCCTTTAATTGCTCCAAGAACCAAAGCTACTTTATCTTTAATATCCATGAGAAAAAGCCTGTAGTGTCCTGTCATCTATCTAGTGT
>DAOWEW010000154.1 GCA_030638305.1 Desulfobacteraceae bacterium | reverse complement strand
CTTCAGGCCGCCTTTGCCAGATCTGAGTATTCAAAATCTACAAAATAGCTTGCTATTTCTTAAGATTTTGAATACTCAGATCGAACAAATCCAACCTAAATCTGAGTACCTAAATGAGAAGGTTATTTAAACCCCGTTCCTTAATTAATGACGACTAACTCAAAATATTTAGATATAGCTATAGCTCTTCCAGTATATAATACCTTTACCTACCGGATTCCGGAAAATTTTTTCAAATTTATATCTGTTGGCAAGAGAGTTCTTGTCCCTTTTGGCGGGCGCAAGGTGACAGGATATATACTGGGCTTATGCGAAAAAACAAGTCTGAACGAAATTGAAATAAAGTTTATTCTGGATATTCTTGATGACAAACCTCTTTTCTTTTCCTCATCAGTCCCATTTTTCAGGTGGATTTCAAAATACTATATATATCCAATCGGAGAAGTTATAAAAAGTGCGCTTCCGGGCGGACTGAATCTTTATGACTTTGCTATGATAGCAATTACAGAAAATGGTAAAAATGCCATTAAAGATAATTCTGTCCCGCCTCTACAAAGGGAAATTTTAAGTTCTCTTGAATTCGATGCCTGTCAACAAAAAAATCTTTGTAAAATTATTAACAAAAACATCCCGAATTCCTTAATTCAAACCATGGAAAACCTGGGATTGATTGTCAGCAAGCGTGAGCTAAAAAAAGGAAAAACAAGATTAAAGCTGGAACGTTATGTAGCTTTAATCAGCTCAGAAATTTCAGTTAAGGAGCTTTCGGCTCAAAAAAAGAAAATAATAGATGCACTAAAAGAAGAAAGTGAGCTATCTGTAAAAAAATTAAAAGAACTGGTACCGTCCGCTCCTGGATTAATTAAATCTTTGGAAAACAAAGGTTATATTTCTATCATTAAAAAAAGAACTTATCGTGATCCATTCGGCGAATCTATTGAAACCGATACCGCCCATATACTAACAAAAGAACAGGAACAAGTTGTTTCAAAAGTCGCAACCTCCCTTAATAAAGGATTTTCAACCTTTCTGCTGGCAGGGGTCACAGGAAGCGGAAAAACAGAAGTTTATATGCAGCTTGCTGCAGAAGCTATAAAGAAAAAATGCAATGTTATAGTACTTGTTCCTGAAATTGCCCTTATATCTCAGATGGAAAGGCGTTTTAGAGCTCGCTTTGGAGAGTGCATTGCTGTGCTTCACAGCGGGCTTTCAGCAGGCGAACGCTATGATCAGTGGATGCGCATATCTTCAGGAGAAGCAACTATAGCTATAGGTGCAAGGTCAGCCATTTTTGCGCCTTTTGATAATATCGGAATAATTATTGTAGATGAGGAACACGATGTTTCTTACAAGCAGGAAGGCGGCCTCCGTTATAATGCAAGGGATATTGCTGTTGTTAGAGCAAAGTTAGACAATTGTGTTGCATTGCTGGGATCTGCCACACCTTCGATTCAGTCATATTATAATGTTACGATAAATAAATTTACTGAACTGACTCTGAAAAAACGTATTGAAAAAAGACCTTTGCCTGAGGTCACTATCATTGATCTGCGCAAGGTTAGAGATTGCAGAGGAGTTAAAAAGTTTATTTCATCGGAGCTTTACGAGGCTATGAAAAAAACCCTGGAACGTAAAGAACAGATTTTGCTGTTTCTGAACAGACGGGGTTTCGCGAGTTCGCCGGTTTGTGCATCATGCGGTAAAGCTATTAAGTGCAAAAATTGTGATATTTCTCTTACTTTTCACAAGCATGCCAATGCATACAAGTGTCATTATTGTGGTTTTACATTGGCATCCACTTCAAATTGTCCGACCTGCGGATCTGCCGGTATTTTATTATTAGGACTTGGTACAGAAAAACTTGAGGCCGCAGTCAAGTCGCTTTTTCCTGATGCAAAAACAGCGAGAATGGATCGTGATACCACCACCCGCAAGGGTTCTGTTTTAAAACTTCTTAAAGGCATGAAGAATAATACAATAGATATACTTATCGGAACTCAAATGATAGCAAAAGGTCATGACTTCCCAAATATTACCCTGGTCGGCATAATTTGTGCCGATCTTTCTTTGAGTCTGCCGGATTTTCGTGCAGGAGAACGAACGTTTCAGCTTCTCACTCAGGTATCAGGAAGAGGCGGCAGGGGGAATGTATCCGGCAGAGCGATATTGCAAACTTACAATCCGGAACATTTCAGCATTTTATCTGCAAAAATTCAGAACTTTAAAGCATTTTACAATAAAGAAATACGCTTTAGAAAGAGCCTGAAATATCCACCGTTTTCAAGGATGGTGCAAATTAAAATTTCCGGGAATGACAAGGAAAAAACAAGGCAGCATGCTCTTGCAGTTGGGAATCTTTGCAATACCTTGAAAAATAATAATAAATCTTTTATAAAATCAATAGAAGTATTAGGGCCCATTGAAGCTCCCCTGCACAAAATAGCAAAACAGTATAGATGGCAAATTCTTTTAAAAAGTCTGAGTGTGAGAGAACTTCACAGCCTGATTCATTTAATGATGTTCAAAAACTCATCAAAATTTTACAAGCACAAGATTAAAATTGTTGTTGATATGGATCCTTTTTTTATGATGTAAAAGCAGAGGCAAGTCCCCCCCATTGGTTACAGCTTAATGCGTAGAACAGGATATGCATGGGTCGTAAGCTCGGACGAGCATCTGAGCAAGACGTTTGATCTCTTCTTCGCCCTTTCCCTGTGCGATTGATTTTTCAACAAGGCTTTGCATATCATAATAAATGTTGGCATGATTCTGACCGGTAGGAATTACACAATCTGCTTTCTCAATTTTTCCATCCTCATCTATCCGGTAGTAATGATAAAGTATCCCGCGAGGTGCCTCAACTGCTCCAACTCCTTCGCATTTCTTTGTTTTATAAGGGGTTGAAAATTCAGATGTGTCTGAGTCAATTAATTCTGAAAGCATATCTTTTGACTCATAAATTACATGAAAGCATTCCACAAGTTGCGCCAGGTTATTAAAGAAGGGGTTAAAATTGCCCGGTTTAATATTCAGTTCCCCGGCGATCTCTTTTGCTTTTGGGTGGAGCAGATCATAGTTGTTGCTAAACCTTGCCAGCGAGCCCACGGCAAAAGATTCTCTGCTCAGCCTGCTGAATTTTGAGGTTGAAAAATCGACAAGATACTCGTTTGACATGGCAAGATATTCGTTTTCCTTTTTATAAACGCCGTCGCTTGAAACAAGATCTCCTCCGATAAAGGGATAACACCTGTCCCCCTTGAGGGATACAAGCTCGGTTTCTCTCGTAAAATCAGGAAGCTCAATCTTCTTAAAAAAATCAAGGGCTTCCCAGAGATGCGGGATTGTCGCATCTATATCTTTGGATAGTTCTCTTAATTGTTTTTTGCGCGGAACCTGTGTTAAGCCGCCTATTTTAATGACAACCGGATGGGTTGTTCTTCCTGCAAAAAGATCGGATGCGTTGTTTGCGAAACCTTTTATCATGGTCGCGAGTTCTACCAGCCGCGGGTTTGATTTTATTAAATGAACTGCACTGGGAACATTAAGAAAATCAGGGGCAACCAAAAAAAAGAGATGAAGGGTATGGCTTTGCAGGGTTTCTGCATGCTTGGCAAGAAGCCTTGCCTTTTGAGCGGTTTCCGGAATTTCAATCTGCAGAGCGTTTTCAATGGCTCTGACGCTTGCCAGGGCGTGTGAGATGGAACAAATACCGCAGATACGTGATGCAAGGAGCGGAGCCATTTCAACAGGAAGCCCTTTAAACATTACCTCAAAAAATCTTGGAGTTTCAACGACTTTCCAAACACATTCAATTAGCTTGCCGTTTTCCACCTTTATTTTTATGTCGCCATGCCCCTCTACACGGGTCATATGCTTAATTTCTATGTTGATCGGTCTGTTAATACTGATTTTCATTGCTTAAAAATTCCGCTGAATGTATTGAAAAATTTTATCTTCTCTACAATTTGTTCCTTTGAAAATCCTTTTTGCATGTGTATTTCAATGAGCGATTCAAAATTCACTTCGTCTGAGGGGCCCCTGCAACCCCAGCAACCTAAGCGGTTTCTTGGGCATACAGCGTCGCAACCGGCGCGTGTGAGAGGTCCCAGGCAGATCATACCCATATCGACAACACATGAATTAAGCCGTTGTTTGCACTCAACACAAACGGGATAAGTTGGAAATTGCGGTGTTATTCCAAGCACAAGATTTCGCACCAGCCATTCAAATTCAGTTTTTGAAACAGGACACCCGGGAAGTTCAATATCAACAGGAACAATATCTTTTACCTTCCTGACCGGACCGCTATCTATATGATGCTCACCATAGACTTCTTTTATAGCATCCGGCAGAGGAAAACGGCTTCTCAGGTTATTCACACCGCCGGAGCATGCGCATGCTCCCATAGCCACGAGGATTTTGGCATGGTTGCGAATTTTTTTAAGCCTTGCTATTTCGTTATCGGTTGTAATACTCCCTTCCACAAAGGCAATCTCATAATCGTCACGCCTTTCAGAAGATATTTCCCTGAAGTTTACAATTTCTACCAGGCCAAACAAATCCTTTAATGACGCTTCATTATTGGCTATCTGAAGCTGGCATCCTTCACAGCCTGTAAAATCAAAAACCCCGACCCTTGGCCTTTCAAGAGTTATTCCTAAATATTTCATAACAAAAAGTGCCTAAAGTATGTTAAAGTATATTAAAGTGCCTAAAGTTAATGAATGCGCCTTCTGCGCTGCCAATTTTAATTTTTTTACCATACAACTTTGCTCCCTTTGTTTTTATTTTAACTTATAACCAAGCCCTGAAAATCTATAGCCACGCCGAAGGCGTACCATAACTTTAGGCATTTTAGGCACTTTAATATACTTTAGGCACTTCTTTCTTCATCTATATCGCTTCCTTAAGATTCATTACAGTCCAGTAATCAAAGATCGGCCCGTCCAGACATGTAAATGTGGAGCCGACATTACAGCGGCAGCATTTTCCCATGCCGCAGTGCATCCTGCGCTCCAGAGAAACAAACATCCGGTGCCGGGGGATTCCCACATTGCTGAGGTGCGCGCATACAAATTTAAACATAACCGGCGGCCCGCATACGATAGCAAAGGTATTTTCAGGATCTATCGCAACTTCTTTAAACAGATCTGTGATCAGCCCGACCCTTCCTTTCCAACCCTTTCCGGCATTCTGCACAATTGTCAGAAGTTGCAAGCCGTATATCTTTTTCCATTCTTCAAACTGGTAATCGAACAGAATCTGATCAGGCTCTCTGGCCCCATACATAATTGTAATATCTCTGTATTCGGACCGGTGTTCATTTATCCAGTAAATGGGGGAGCGAAGCGGGGCAATGCCTAATCCTCCGGCGATCAAAAGAACATTGCAGCCGGTCATTTTTTGCACAGGGAAGTGGGTTCCAAATGGGCCCCTTATGCCAACGATGGCGCCCGGCTCCAATCTGTGAATCATTTCGGTAACTTTGCCGACCTTTCGTATGCAGAGTTCAATATATTCTTTGTTTGAGGCGGAACTTGAAATTGAGACAGGAATCTCTCCGCAACCAGGCAGATGGACCATCACGAATTGGCCGGGGAGAAAGGAAAAATTTTTTCTTTCAAAATGGTCTGATATCCTTATGTGAAAAAGTTTTTCCAGAGCTGTTAGTGTAACGATATTGATAATCTCTGATTTAAAGCTTTTTTCTGTCTGCATGAGAATAGATTTCCGGTTAAAATCCGGAGATCCTGACATGAAAGGCTCTTTATTGATGTCAGGCTGGATAATCTTCAGATTCATTTTGTCTCCGTTTCAATTAAATCATCAATTACCGCTTTAGGGTTTATACCTGCCAGGCATGCCTTGCCGCACCTGTTGCATCCCACGCAAAGCGATTGATCAAACGCTTCCATAAATCCCCTGAACTGGTGATAATATCGATACTTCAATCGCACACCCGCATCAGGCCGGAAATTATGCCCTCCGGCCACGACAGCAAAATCAAGAAGATTGCACGAGTATAAAAACCTTCTCTTGACAGCCCTGGTAATATTAAGATTGATATCCTCTTTTATACCATAGCAATAGCAGGTGGGGCATACCATTGCGCAACTGCCGCAGCTAAGGCATTTATCTCCCCATTTTTTCCAGATTTCCGAGTCAAATTCCAGGTCCATTAATTCAGGAAGGATATTTATGCTCACCTGAGTTTTAAATTTTAATTCAATCTTCTTTTTTTCCGCCTTGAAAAGCATTTGGTCTTCATCTGTTATTTCTCCAGCATTAAACCGGTTCAACATAATGAAGGCTGTATCGGAATTAATTGCCGCAAAATATTTATCCCCGATATCGGTTAAAAACAGATCAAAGCCGTGAAAGGCCGTATCTGCATTCATTGACCTGCAAAAACAGTCTTCAAGAGGCTCGTGATCAAGTCCGATGATTAAGGTATTTTTTCTGCGGGCAAAATAATACGGGTTTGGGTAAGCGCTTTTTAACATTACCTGATCAAGTTTCAGCAGAGCATTAATATCGCATGCCCGCATTCCGATGATGACACGCGGATGAATCGTATAATGGATTTCCTGTTCCCAGCCTTTGTCTTGCAGAGAATAGGTAACAAGGTCTTCCTTAAAGGGCAGAAAATAATTTTTGGGCGACAAATATGAGCGGGTATAGTCCATCTCAAGCTCATCAAAGGAGTTGAGCTTTAAGAACCTGTATATTTTATTTCCCTCAATATCACGATCCCTGGATTTCGGGCCGATGACCTCATTTTCCTCCATGAGGGATTCAATCATTCTTTTAAAATTTTGTTTGGTAATTGTTTTAAAAAGCATGGTGGAATGTTTTACCCTGTCATTTCTTGAGTTCAACTTTTATGGTCACACCGATACAAATTTTTTAAAGAGGATTTAGTTGCTTCATATCCTTCAAGAATAGCCTCTTGTGCTCTGTGAAATTCAAGATATCTAAGGTGTCCCAGTTTTGGTTGTATCAGCAGGTCAGGGGGATCGGATTGCAACTGGATTGAGGTAATCTGTGCTTCCATGATATAAAGTGAACCAAGCAATATTTCAAAGATGTTCGGGAGAGTGTTTATCTTCATCCATTGCTTGATATGGGTTAGTGCTGACATATCTATGGAACGGATTTTTGTATTCAAGCTGGTAAGAAATGTTTGTTTTTTAATCGGGCGACTGTCTGATGTCTCGACCATCTGCATGCTTTCCGGGGAAACAGTTTGTATTTTGCCGATACCTCTATTGCTGATAATATCGTGAGTTAGATCAACAGCAATAACTATATCGGCGCCCATTTTTCTTACAACGCTTACAGGGACAGAATTGACAATACCGCCGTCAATAAGTGTCATATTGTCTTTTATTACAGGTGTGAATATGCCCGGAGTAGATATGCTGGCCCTTACTGCTTCGACAATATCTCCTTTTTTTATTATTATTTCCTTACCGGTCGCAAGATCTGTTGATACAGCGCAGAATGGCAAAGGAAGATCCTCAATGTTTTTTGCTTTTATATACATGCGGATAAAATCGGCAATTTTGTTGCCGTCTATCAGCCCTGATTTTGGAAAGACTATATCAATAAAAGAAAGGATTTGCTTCCAGTTAAGTTGCAGAGCCACATCTTCAAGAGCATTGATGTTGCCGGCAGCATAAACAGCACCCACAACTGCGCCAATACTTACCCCGGCAACATAATCCACCTTGATATTTGCTTCATTCAAAGCCTTAATTACTCCGATATGAGCCCATCCCCTGGCTGAGCCGGTTCCAAGGGCCAGACCAATTTTATTTTT
>DAOWEW010000049.1 GCA_030638305.1 Desulfobacteraceae bacterium | reverse complement strand
TTAAAAATAGTTCCTTTTTCATCGCTTTTGACATCTATATATCCGTCATGATCCTGCATTGTATTCCAGACCACGGTAAGACCAAGTCCTGTTCCACTTCTGCCCATCATTTTCTTGGTATAAAAGGGATCAAATATTCTCTCCAAATCATCCCGTGATATACCCGAACCATCATCAGATATACTCAGCGCAACATATTGTCCAATCTTGATTTCCTTTAAAGATGCATCAAAATATTGGTTTGCAGTCGAGACAACTATCGTACCACTGAGTTCAATTGCCTCAAAAGCATTGATAATCAAATTCATTAATACCTTTTTTATATGGATAGAAGAACAGCTTATATTAAACAGATCAGGAGCCAATTCGAATTTCACAACAACAGATGATTTTGATGCTTTGATTTTTATATGTTCTGCCGAAGCTATATATTCGTTAACCAAATCGTTTAGATTGGCTACTTCCTGAACGCTGGCTACCCCTCTTGCGACCGTTAACAAATCTGCAACTACTGCAGCAGCCCGATTGCCGGATTCCTGTATTGTTTTTATAGGTTTGCGCAAAGGACTGTCTGCGGGAAGCTTAAGAAGAAGTAATTCAGGGTAGCTCACTATGCCGGAAAGTATGTTGTTCAAATCATGGGCCACACCTCCTGCCATGAGCCCTATTGCCTCCATTTTCTGTGCTCTGCGAAGCTTTTCTTCAATAACCTTTTTTTCTTCTTCAGCCTGTTTGCGATCAGTAATATCCGTAGCAATTGTCATGCGTACAAGACGTCCATCAATCCAGAGAATAGCCTGATCACGACAATCAAACCATCGACCTGTTCCGGTATTTTGGGATTCCCAGGCAAAAATGCCGGTCGGTTCTCCATCAGCGGAAATTAGTTTGTGATTAGTGCAAAAATCACAAGGGCCGGACATATCTTGTTGAAGATACTGCCAGCATGGCTGTCCTTCCATATCGTCGCCGAACATGTTTTTCAGAGTTTTGTTGACAAAGAGCAGTTCATGTGTATCCATATCCGCGATATATACAGCCGCATCCATGCTATCCATTATGGTGCTGAGGCATTGGTTGGACCGTTGCAGCGCTTCCTTTGCCTTATGTTCTGCATCAGCACGCAGTTTTTCGCGATGAATACGGTCTAACCACAAAAGCCGCATTTTTACTGCTTCCATGGTAATTTTTCGAAGATTGCTTTCGCATTTGACAATACACTTGAAAGCACCGGCGCTGTAGCCGAAGAGTTCTCCGGCACCAATGGAAATAAGAAATTCCGAAGTCCTGTCCAATTTTTGACGCGAAGTTACTAACGTAGCCTCTTGAAGCCCTATATTGAAAAGTGTCTGATCGTCCTGAAATAATGCATAGCACGCGATTTTCTTCAAAAAGGAAAACCTGTCGGTTATTACGTCACGATGTAACAGAAATTCGGCAGCAGAACTGATTACAAGAGCAAACTCATTCTCCAACAAATGACGTTCTTCGACAACCTGTTGGAGATGATCCAGATTCACAAGGACAAATTCACACAAACTTTTGACAAGAAAAATAGTATTCCAATCAACACCGGCGTCAATGCACAAAATATAAGATTTTGCACGTAAGGGCACCTTGCGTAGTCCGTCAGAAACAGTTTCTCCGGCCCGAACTATTTTCAGGTCAGGCATATTAAGAAGTTTTCTCAGAATTGTAAGGAAATTTTCTAACATTTCACCACCAATCGGGTAACGCTGTCTTTATCAACTTCAGCGCGGTAATAACCATCTTCAATAATCCCCTCCAGGGGGACTTCATCAATAAACAGGGAAAAATCTGTTTTCAAACTCGTGATTGTCTCTTTCAGACGAAGAACGTCAGCATTGTTGTAAAGATAGGAATTGATAAGCATATATTCATGAATGAGCATCTTTACCGGAACGAAAGCAAGAGGATGAAAATATGTCCCAATAACAAGCAAAGTCCCTCCTTTGAGCAGATATCGGAATCCATCAAGAAGGGCGGGATGCTTCCCTGAATAAGGGTCGCTTCCTGCGCAATCAATAACGATGTCAAAACATCTGGAAAGAGCATCTTCCTCAATAACATGAAATCCGGCGGCCTTTGCACGTTGGCGACGTTTGCTCAAAATATCCGTGATGCTTACCGCAGCCTTGCATACAAATGTCAATACCGAAGCCATTGCAATGCCGATAGCGCCCGCTCCCATCACAAGCACTTTGCGCCCTCCCAAATCACTTTTGATCTTTGCAACTGCATGCAATGCCACCAGTAGAGGTTCAACAAAAGTAATAATAACGGGATCACTTACAGGCAAAATATTATTTGTGCGCACCACCGCGTATTCTGCAAACCCGCCATCAGCCCCGGACAGACCATAATAAGCCATGCTGTTGCAAAGATGTTCTCTGCCGGAGCGGCACCATTCACAAGTCTTGCAATTCAGCAGAGGAAGAACCGCCACCCGGGTTCCCACGAGTGACTGACTACCCTCGGACCCTGCAGTATTCACTATACCTCCGAACTCGTGTCCCACAATCAGGGGAATAGCTTTACCTGTTACAGGATTAGGTTTTGTGTTAATAATAAAGGGACCCTCTATAAACTCATTAACCTGAGTTTGGCACAAACCAGCGTCAGTCACCTTTATCAAAAGCTCATCCTGTCCCGGTTCCGGCTGTGGAACATTCTCAAGCCGGATATCCCGATTGCCATAATATACCAATGCTTTCATGTTGCGTCCTCCTGGTTCAGAGTTTAAGGTTCTCGCCCGGCAATCCCACCTTGTCGTAAATTTCGCGTAAAAATAATTCACAGCCAATTGAATTTAAATGAATTTTGTCATTCAAATTGCCAAGTTCAGAGAAAAGCCACTGCTCGCCCTGGCGGATATAATGCTCAACGCAAGCTTTGTTCTGTGCTACAAGCACATAATCACTGAGAGAAGGGATTCTTCGATAATGAGCAAATTTCTCGCCTCGATCATAACCTTCAGTGGAATCAGATAACACCTCAATAATAACCATAGGATTTAATAAGGTATCTGTATTGACATCTTCGAACTGTGGTTCACTGCAAGTGGCGATAACATCCGGATAAGTATACATGCCCGTTTGGCTGACCTTAACCCGCATATCATTTACATATGCTACGCAACGTCTACCCCTAAGTTGTAAACGTAATTCACCGGCAATATTAAATGTGATCTGGTTATGCTGCCGGCTGGCTCCTGCCATGGCAAAAATTTGGCCATTAATATATTCGCTTTTGTATTGTGCCTTACGTTCTATAAACAGGTATTGTTCCGAAGAATATATTGATTGTTGAGCTAATGCCTCCATTTCCTGTCTCCTGAATCCTGTCTCTTAACTCCTGTTTCCTGACTTTTGACTCCCGTCTTCAAACCTTCCGACAATGCTTAAAAAACGGAGCAAAAACTTTTTCTGCGATTTTGCTGAACTCTTCATCAAGCGGATCTGTTTTACTGAAACAAAGATTATAATAAGGATTATCCGACTCGCTCCAGCTCCCTCTGTAATAAGCTCCAATCCATTTTTTCCTTGAATAATTTAACGCAGTCCGTGAGTCTTCATTTTTCACCAATGTCCTTTGAGCATAATCTATTGATGTTTCAGGAAAAAAATGAAGCGGTTTTGATAATCCCTGCCAGTATAATTCGAGTAGATTCTCTAACATATTTTTACTTTCTTGAACAGGATCAAATTCCCATGTTTCATCTTTGCAAACAAGGTGGCTTTTTTTCAGATAGTCTTGTTCAGCCAATGAGCAAAGAACAAGGTGATAGATCCAGGATTTTAAAAGGTCTTTTGCATTTCTTTTTGCGTATCGGATATTAACCGGGCCAAACTCAAAAATATTATCCAGCACACCGGTTATCTTAAAATCCGAAATATTTAGGTCAACTTGAACAGGAGCAAGCTTTTTTTTAAAATTATTTATTCTGCCGACAAAATCTTCTACATCAGCTTCTGATTCTCTGTAGTAAAACTCCCCTGCATTACCGTAAGGAAGTCGTCCCATTGCTCTATATACCGGCAACAAATGCCTTAAGTCAAATCCGGATATGCAATTTTGAAAAAGTTTCTGCTCTATCTGATATTTTTCAATGCCTTCTAATGTAAATACTTCCCTGTCATCTGAAACAGGAGATGTTGTTTCAAGATATATTTCGAGTCGCTTTTCAAACAAAAATTTGGCAGGATTGGTGAAAAAAAGGGTTAAACTGTCAATATCCAGGCCTTTCCATTCTTCTGACGGTTCTGAAAGCCCTGTGGAAACAAAATGTAAAGCCATTTTAGATTCAAAAGACCTTATATCGGCAATAAAATTCTCTTCAGCATAACTGAACAACTGTTTGTCTCTTTTGAAATACTCCGGAGAAAACGCCTGCAGTCTGTGCCTGATTATAACGTGATCAAGAATGCATTTTTCGGAAATATAAAAGCTTTTCTCAATATAGTCAAGTAATTCGCTTACAACAACAGAGGGAGGAATTTGAGTATTGTCTTCGATGCTCTGCCCCACATAACTGATATAAAGCTTCTTTCTTGCTGAAATAAGCGCCTCAAGGAAAAGATATTTGTCATCATTTCTTCTTGATCTATCCCCCTGTTTCGGGTTTTTTGCTATAATATCAAAGCTTAAAGTTTTTGAATCACGCGGAAATGCATCATGATTCATACCTGCAAGGCATACAACCTTAAACGGAATACTGCGCATTGGAAGCATTGCGCAAAATGTAACCCCTTTGGAAATAAAACCCGAACCTGAATCCTCACGTTCAAAACGCATTTCAAGATATGTTTTTATAACCTCAACACTTATATTTTTGTCAAAACCGGACAGCGCCTGCTTTCTTGATATGTCATCAAGGATATACCGTATAAGCTGTATTTCATATTCAATATCATTGTCATTCTTTGGGTCATCCCGAGGAAAAAATCTGTCAATTATAGAATTAAGAATATCAACCCATTTGGAGAATGTTTCAGATTGGCTCAGGTCATTTACACATTTAAAAACTCTATCCAGAAATTCAAGAAACCTTCCCAGAATTTTGACCTCATTTCCTTCAATATTGTCATAGGGAAGAATTCCGCAAAACATATTTCTTTCATGACCGGGCATCGCATATCCCAGCAACATCCTGTCAATGCCGGCTCTCCAAGTGTTTTCAGGAAATGCAGGAAGATTTAACTTGGTACGGCTTGCAGCATCAATTCCCCATCTGATTCTTGTATCATTTATCCAGCGTCTGATAATTTGTATATCTGATTCAGTCATTTTGAATTTTTCTTTTATTCCTGACGATTCCAGAAGAGAAATAATTTGGTCTGCACCCAATCTGCTGTTTCTCAAATCAAGTATTGACAGAAATGAATCAATAATTCGACTTTTTTGTCTAATACTGCGGTCTGCAATACTGAAAGGGATGCACAATGAATCATATGCCCGGGCGTCAAATACAGCATGGATAAATGGAGCATATGTTTCTATGTCAGGTGTCATTACGACTATGTCTTTTGGTCCAAGTTCCGGGTTTTTTTCGAACATTGCGAGCAAATTATCGTGCAACACTTCAATTTCCCGCATGGGGCTGTGGCATGAATGAACCTGAATGGAGGTGTCTGTTTCAGTATTAATTAAAAACTTATTTTCAGCATGTTCCCTGTCTCTTAAATATAATATATCAGACTGAATACATGAAAGCATGTCATGTTCTGACTGATCCTCGAAAAGTTCATACAATTCGCTATCAAATCCACTGATAAGCTCAAAAAAATCTCTTCCCTGTTTCCCCATAGATGCAAGAAGCCTGTTGCCGGTTTCAAGATGCAGGTCATCGAATGAGGAAACTCCTGCTACGTATTTTCTCTTGATTCTATTTTTCTCTTTATCGGAAACAATATCTGCCCAATAAACCTTGCAAGGATTCAGAATGAAAAAGTTAACTTGTACAATACTTGATAATTCTACAAATACCTGTGTATGAAATGGTGGGAGATGGGATATGCCGAATATAGATATTCTCCCAGAAAAATCAGATAGGGGGAGATCAGATAGAGGAAGATTAGATATTTTATCTGATATGTTCCTGATTTTTTGTATAAGTGCTTTTCTCAGCCACGCCCTGTGCTGATTTCCATTACCGGATATAAGTTCACGCCACAGTTTTGCCTGCCAGTGATCTTCTTTTCCCTCTTCCCACTTAAATATAATCTCCGGCCGGAAAACAAGGTATTGATCAAAAGTTTCTGAGATCTTTTCAGACAACTGAAAAAGCTTTTGTTTGCTTTTATCATCAATCAGATATTTTTTAATGCTTTCAAAACCTGACCTGTCCTTGCATTCCGGCAAGATATCCATAATTCTGAAAGTCATAACATCAGGATCAAACAGAGACTCCTCCGGCATATCAGGTATCAGTTTTTTAAAAATTTCATTTAACCAGGTATTTGGAAATGGAAAAAATATATTTGCACTGATATTGTTGTGTCTTGCCAGTTCCATTAACAACCATCGCTCTATTCCTTTGCTTTGAACAACGACAATTTCACCCGAAAGTGGAGACGACAAAGCACTGCCAACAGGATTGCCTATTATCCCTGATAGTTGT
>DAOWEW010000198.1 GCA_030638305.1 Desulfobacteraceae bacterium | reverse complement strand
CGTATAGCATTTCTGGAGAAGTATGCCTGGGGAAGAATTTCGCCAATAAAAGTTATAACAACAGTCGAAAACAAAAATGCGCCAACACCGGCAAGTACAGAATTTGAGAGAAGTGTCAATAAGACGTTAATGCCAACGTTTCCCCACAGAATTGTTGATAACAAGAAGTTTGAATCCTTTCTTAATTCGAGAACTTTTGATGCATCCTGATTACCAGTCAATGTTTTGACTTCCAGGCGAAGTCTGCTGATACCGAAAACAGCTAAATTAAGACCGGAAAACATGGCAGATTGAGTAATACAGAAACCAATGCCAATCCAGGTGGCAATGTTCATTGGTAACGATTCGTTCATGTTAAAGCGCCTTTTTTGAGAAACATTCCTATTGAAACAAATTCTTGCTCATATCGTTCGCCCAACCAGTTTTTCCGAACAAAGCAGATCACGATAGTTTTTTACCAGCGGCTTTATAAATATCATCTTGGGGCTGGTGGTGTATATCTTATCTTTTCGAACAAGCCCTTGACCGGTTGTCATACCCAGGCATTGCCAATTGGCAGCCTTGTAACAGGTGCCTTGATAATGGGCAGGATCTACAAAGGTTTCTATTAATACAGGACTATAGCCCCAGCGCTCTTGCCAGTGTGTTTTTATCTGTCTGCTGATTTGACCCAATATATGGCTGGCAAGATTTTTAACTTTTACCCATGGAAAAATCAAAAACCGCGAATTATTAATGACCCAGGCCAGATTGTTCAAACGCTGTTTTTCCGTCCATCCAATCCAATGTTCTCTATGTCCTATGGATTTTGATGCACCGGAAAACAGAACACAACCTAATCGACCTTGTTTGCTTTTAATAAAATATTGCAGTGTATATCCAAAGGGTTTATGGTATCCTAAGTAATGATACCGTGATACATATTCTTTCCATAGCGCTGTAATATCTCCACCTTTTACGATCTCCAGCTCTACCGGAGATAGCTCCTTGAGTTTGCAAGTTATTTTAGGCTTAGCCGCTGTTTTCTTTGTTATGGCAATCGGTTTTTTAACTCTATGTTTAGATTGTGTCTGCTTTTCAGGAAGTTGTAAAAAACCTTGTAACTCCAGCTTTTCTAATAACTTAAGACAGGCATCCATCTTGTTGGTTCCGGATGCTGTATACCATTGCAGATTCTCTGCTATTGTCGCCACCAATTCTTGCCGGCTTAATTTTTGGCACAGCCTGACAATTTCCTTTATTTCCTCAATCTCCTGAACTGTTATTTCGCGACCGCATTGGGTAATATCCGGAACCTTTTTTTTAAGCATAGATTTAAGTTACTCCTTACTTGGGAAGTTAATTCGTCCACGTTCCCTGGTATTTGAGCTTTTTGCAGAAACAACGCAGTACTGCACACGTGTACTACGTTCCACGTATATATGTTATGCGCAGTGTGGTTTCATGTGTTTCAGCAAGAGGCTTATTTATAAATATTATTTGACAACCGATTTTTTATTATCTTAATATATAATATATTGTATATGGTGATTTAATTTCAGGCAAGTTGATTTTTAGATTTATTCAGAAAGGAAATATGATGATTTTAAGTTATAAAAGGATATTGAATATAGCTCTTTGTATATTAGGATTTTTTATTATTGTTGGGTGCGAAGATAATAATAAGACAACAGCGCCGCACAAAGAGATTGCCGTTGCAGGAAATGTTACAATTTTGGATATTAAAGAAAATTATGAGACCTTGAATATTCAGAGCCCTGTTTTGAGCGCCACAATCATTGAGTCTAAAGATGTTACAAACTATACTTATTTGTTGCTTGAAGATAAAACCGGCAAGGTATGGGCGGCCATTCCGAAAACACCGGTCAAGACCGGAGATGAAATAGCAATTAGCGATATTGCGGTTATGAAAGATTTTCACAGTAAAACTCTTGAAAAGACCTTTGATATCATATTGTTTGCCGTTCTTTCGGAAGGCTGTCCTTTTAAGGAGTCGGAAGGTAAAATTGTTTCTGAAATGCCTTCAGGCATGATGCCCGGCAAAATGCCTCCGGCTGCTATGATGTCCCCAGGCTCTGCGCCTCATGGCGCTATGCCCGGTATGGGGGATAGTACAAAGAAATCCGAAGCGGCTTTTCAGGATATAAAAGTTAGTAAAGCTGTTGGAGAGGATGCTTATACAATAGAGGAAATTTATTCCAAAAAGGAAGAACTGTCTCAGAAAACAATTATAGTTCGAGCAATAGTTGTAAAATTTATGCCTCAGATTATGGGAAAGAACTGGATTCATATTCAGGATGGAACCGGCAGCGCTGAAAAAGGGAATCATGATATTGCGGTGAGTACCCTTGAAACCGTAAAAACAGGTGAAGAAGTTATAGTCAAAGGAACATTGGGAATAAACAAAGATTTTGGAATGAGTTGCGCTTTTAGTACGCTTATTGAAGAGGCTTCAATTACTCCCTCTCATCAATAGGTATATATTTTTTTTCAGTTTGCCCCATGAATATTTGTCGTGGCCTTTGGAGTTTCCAGTTAGCTCCGTCCATACTTTCTTTCCACTGAGCTATCCAACCGGGCAACCTGCCGATTGCGAACATAACCGTAAACATGTTTGTCGGGATTCCAATGGCGCGCAAAATTATACCGCTGTAAAAGTCTACGTTTGGATAAAGATTTTTTTCTATAAAATAGTCATCATTTAAAGCAACCCCTTCAAGCTCTTTTGCAATATCAAGTAAGGGATCGTGAATATTGAGCTTTGCAAGAACCTTGTCACACATTTCTTTCATTATTTTGGACCGTGGATCATATGTCTTGTAAACTCTGTGCCCAAAACCCATCAGTTTGTATGGATCATTTTTGTCTTTTGCTTTTTCAATTATTGTTTTTATACTATCGCCACTTTCGGCAATTTCTGAAAGCATTTCAATAACTGCCTGATTAGCACCGCCATGCAATGGTCCCCATAGTGCTGCAATTCCGGCAGAAATTGCAGTATAAAGATTAACTCTGCCGCTGCCCACCATTCTTACTGCGGAAGTAGAGCAGTTCTGTTCGTGGTCAGCGTGTAGAATCCAAAAAACACTTAAAGCCTGAACTATATCTTTGTCTATATGATAGGGTTTGACAACATTATCAAACATCATGTTAAGGAAATTTGCACAATAAGAAAGATCCGGTCGTGGATAAACAACCTTATACCCTCTAGATATTTTATAAGACATGGCAGCCAAGGTTCTTATCTTGGATAGAAGCCTTGTGACCGTTATGTTAATCTATTCATCTAGACTCTGAAGGCCCGGAGAATAGCCTCGTAATTCATTAACCATTGATCACAATATGCCCATTGGATGAGAACCCCT
>DAOWEW010000259.1 GCA_030638305.1 Desulfobacteraceae bacterium | reverse complement strand
GAATGTCGGCGCTTAAAGCAGTGCCTTCATCCATCTCGCCGGTTTCAGACATAACGAGATTTTCCGGTAAAATTATATTCGTGGTCTCAAGAGCGACACTTCTTTCAATAATGTTTTCCAGTTCCCTTACATTTCCTGGAAAAGGATGCCCCATAAGGAGTCTGAGGGCATAAGGAGATATTTTTTTGATCTCCTTTTTGAATTCTTTTGAATACTTTTCTGTGAAATAGCTTACCAGCAGGGGAATGTCCTCATTCCTTTCCCTTAAAGGCGGAATCTTTACAGGAATTACGTTGAGCCTGTAATAGAGATCTTCTCTAAAATCGCTATTTTTAACTTTTTGCGCCAAATCCTGATTTGTGGCGGATATGATTCTTGCATCCACCTTGATATCTATTGTGCTCCCAATTCTTCTGAAGGTTTTTTCCTGAACTACTCTGAGGAGTTTGACCTGAAGAAACTGGGGCAACTCACCGATCTCATCAAG
The DNA here is from genome assembly GCA_030638305.1 of Desulfobacteraceae bacterium. Next base: position 3,832 of record DAOWEW010000259.1, on the reverse strand, counting down.
AAAAATTGTTCCTTTGTGGGCAATCTCAAAAAGACCGGGTTTATCAGCATGGGCTCCGCTGAAGGCTCCCTTCATATAACCGAACAGTTCGCTTTCTAAAAGATTATCCGGTATACCGCCGCAGTTTATAGCAACAAAGGGTTTATCTTCTCTATCACTGTTTTTATGAATGGCTACGGCCACCAGCTCTTTACCTGTGCCGCTTTCACCGGTAATCAGAACATTGGCAGTAGTATCCGCCACTTTTTTAATAAGGGAATAGACCTTTAACATTTCCTTGCTTTTTCCGATTATATTTCCGAAGGAAAGAGCATCTTCCACATTTTTTATAAAAAGAGCATCTTCCTTGTTGATCCCTTTCTTGCTAAGCGCATCCTTTATCACAGCCTTGAGATCATCAACGTCAAAATTCTTTTCAAGATAGTCGTATGCTCCTTCTTGCATTGCAGCAAGCGCTGTCTCTCCTGAGGCATAAGCTGTGATTAATATAACCATGGTTTCCGGTGAAATTTCCTTGATACTTTTTAAAACATCAATTCCATCGAATTTGGGCATCTTCAAATCAGTAATGGCCAAATCGAATTTATGCTTTTTGCAGAGGCCTAACGCTTCTTTACCTCCGGACGCAGAAACAACTTCATATCCTTCTCTAATAAGCAGTATCTCAAGAAATTCTCTCATGCCCTGATCATCATCAACAACGAGAATCTTCGCCATTTATTACTCCTGTATTAAACGGTTTACGGTTTACGGTTTTTTCGGAAAACACCTTAACCTCATATGAAATATAAACTTGAGTTTTTACAACTAAGCCTCTTGCTTTTATGTTTCGATCAACCGTGAACCGTTAACCGTGAACCGTTTACCGTGATTGGCAGCAAAACTATGCAATCCGTTCCTTTTCCCGGTTTGCTTTCGATACTGATTTTTCCCATGTGGCTCTCCACAATTCTGTTTACAATCGCCAGCCCAAGACCTGTGCCATTTTGCTTTGTTGTGTAAAAAGGTTCAAACAGTCTGTCCTGACTTTTTTCTTCGATTCCATGGCCGGTATCGCTTATTCGTATCTCAAGATATTTTTTTCTATCAGTGGTTTTTATTTTCAATCTTCCACCCTCGGGCATTGCCTGGACGGCATTTAGCACCAGGTTCCAGATTACCTGCCTTATTTCTGCCTTGTTTCCATATATACCGGTTTGAGTGCACAAGTTCTTGATTACTTCGATATCTTCACACCATTCAGGACTAAAACGAAGAGATTCAAGGAGATCATCTATAATGACTTCAACGTTAATATCCTTTCGCTCAGATTGTTTTGGCCGTGCAAGAAGCAGGAAATCTTTAACAAAGCCTTCGAGCCGATCCTTTCCTCTCAAAATGATCTGCATAAGCTTTTTATCTGTTTCATCCAGACTGATATTTTTGCTCAACATCTGGATCGGCCCGCTGATTGATGCAAGAGGATTTCTTATTTCATGGGCAAGGCTTGCTGCCATTTCACCAACAAAAGCAAGCCTTTTATTTTTTTCAATCTGACCTTCCATTTCTTTAATAACCGTCAAATCCTGAAAGATCAGAATATTGCCGATTTTTTTTTTATTGCCGTCAACAAGAGTGGAAACGGAACAACCCAGTATTTTCCCCAAATCCACAACTTCGAACCTGCTCCCTATTTTCCATTGGTCTTCTTTATTCAGCATACTTGAAAGATGAGGAAAAATATCATTAATTTTTTTATTTATAATTTGGGAACGTACAAAACCGGTAATCTCTTCAGCTCCCCTGTTAAAGTATTTTATAATTTCCTTGAGATCGAATGTTAAGATTCCCGTGTCCACAGACTCAATTATGCTTCTGTGCAGCAGGTCAAGCTGATCAAATGCGCTTTCTTTTTCCGCCAGGAGATCCCTGGCCATCTTTTCCCGCCTTGCAGCAAAACTGGCCAGCAATGCTATAATATAAAAAGATACGATATGGATAAAAATTCTCGAAAAAACATAACTTGCGCTGGAATTGTAATCATAACACAACTGGTATATTGGTTGAATAATGCCATAGTATTCCAGATCAAGCAGCAATCCGTAAAATATGCTGCTGAGTGAGGCTGAAATCAACCCTCCTCTGCCTGCCAGAAAAAGTACTGAATAAATGATGATTAGTGGATAAAAGACAGGATAAATGCTTTCAATTCCGCCGGTTACATATACAAGCCCGGTTATCAGCAAAAGATCTGAAATACTTTGTATATATATGTTCAGCCTGATGTTTTTAATGATCTTTGAGATGAAAAAGTAAGTAAAAGAAAAAAGATAGGTTAATGCTATGATGAAATATACCGGTGTGAGTGCTGCCTGCAGTGATGGTTCTGTTTCTTTAATCCTGATAAAAGTTGTAATACATAGCAGAAGGGTTACAATTACAACCCTGTAAAACATCAACCACCAAAGTCTTTTTTCCGGAGGATTATCTTTCAAATACGACATTGCCTCCTACCATGGTTAGAATTGCTTTTCCCTTCATATCCCAGCCATCAAAAGGTGTGTTGTGACTCAGCGATTGAAAGCCGGAAGCATCCACTTCATAGATTATGTCGGGATCAATGATGGTTATATCGGCAGGCTTGCCTTTTTTTATGCCGTGATCAAGTCCGAGAATTCCTGCAGGATTTGTTGACATCTTTTCGACAAAATCTGCTATTGATATTATACTATTCTGAACCAGTTTCAAGGATAGAGAAACAGAGGTTTCAAGTCCAACAATACCATTAGCAGCCCTATCGAATTCTACTTCCTTTTCAATAGAAGAATGTGGAGCATGATCAGTTGCTATAACGTCAATTGTTCCATCAGAAAGCCCTTCAAGAACAGCCTCTCTGTCGTGCTCAGCCCGTAAGGGGGGATTCATTTTTGCATTTGTGTTGTATTCTTCAACAGCTTTCTCTGTGAGGGAGAAATAATGTGGCGCTGTTTCAGCGGTTACAGGAATGCCTCTTTTTTTTGCATCCCGTATAGCCCGTACAGATTCAGCAGTGCTGACATGGGCGATATGAAGACTTGCGCCGGTTAATTCACAAAGGGCGATATCCCGCATAACCATAATACTTTCAGCGGCATTTGGTATTCCGGCAAGCCCCATCCGTGTTGCGACTGCTCCTTCGTTCATCACCCCTCCTGCAACAAGATCAAGTTGCTCGCAATGAGAGATTATTGGCAGAGCAAATCCTTTTGCATATTCTAAAGCTCTACGCATAAGCTGGCTGTCAACTACAGGATTTCCGTCATCGGAAAGGGCAATTACGCCTGCTTCTTTTAATTCTCCATATTCACACAACCCTTTTCCCTTGAGTCCCGGGCTTATTGCAGCAACCGGATAGACACGCACAGTATTTGCAAGCCGGGCTTTTTTTAATATATATTCCGTAACCTGAGCATTGTCATTTACAGGGTTTGTGTTCGGCATTGTGCATACTGCAGTAAAACCGCCAAAGACCGCAGACAAACAACCGGTCTTAATTGTTTCTTTATATTCATGCCCCGGTTCGCGAAAATGAACATGCATATCAATCAACCCGGGCATCACGAATTTACCCGAAGCATCAATGACTCGCACATCTGATTTCTGTGTAGGGGCGGGTTTCTGTGTAAAGGCGGGTTTGAAACCCGCCTCTACACAGAAACCCGCCTCTACTATCTTTCCATCTTCAATCAGGATATCCATAATGCCGTCTAAATTGCCGGGATCAATTACTCTTCCGCCTTTAATCAGTATCGGCATTTCGTGTACCTCCTGATATCAGATATAAAAGGGCCATGCGGACGGCAACACCATTTGT
>DAOWEW010000081.1 GCA_030638305.1 Desulfobacteraceae bacterium | reverse complement strand
TGCTAGGCGGGGAGCTAGCGGTGCCCTATTCCCGAAATCCGCTTAATGCGGGGCTGAATTCCCTGTAGAGAGTTTTATCCTGAATGTTTTCGAGTCATCTTGACCGGACGCTGCGCAACAGACAATCACGAACCTCGTCAGATCCGGAAGGAAGCAGCGATAAGTGATGCGATCTGTGTCGTGGATTGATTCCGGTCGAGTTTTGGCTTAAACATTTCAGAAAAGATTCGATAGAGGGTGCACAACCATACAACTCTTGACATTCTTACATATGGTATTATTTTTGTTCAAATTTCCGGCCTTAAAAAATCTGAAAATAACACGTAGGAGCAACTCTATTTGATGACCAACCATAAAAATGAAAAAATAAAAAAAGAAGCTGCGGATGACAAGCATGTTGCAGATAATGAAGTATCCTCAAAAAAAGATTCAAACAAGACCATTGATTCTTCAAAAAGTGTTAAATCTGTAGAAGAGGAACTCAAAGAAACATATGATCGCTTCTTGAGAGTTTCTGCTGAATTCGAAAATTATAAAAAACGCTCTGCTCGCGAAATGTCCGAGTTTAAAAAATTCGCAAATGAATCCTTACTTAAGGAATTACTTCTGATTATTGACAATTTGGAACTGGCAATAGATTCATCAAAAGATAAAAAGAACTCAAACAATGGTCTAATTGAAGGCATTGATATGACCCTTAAAAAATTAGTTAAAATTTTGGGGGATTTTGGTTTAAAACAAATTGAATCACTGGAAAAAACTTTTGATCCTAATTTTCATCAGGCTGTCATGCAGGAGGAGACCGATAAACATTCGCAAAATACAGTTATAAAAGAGCTTCAAAAAGGTTATATACTTAATGAAAGATTACTAAGGCCGGCAATGGTCGTAGTTTCTAAAAAACAACAAACAGATTAGATATAATTATAAGGAGGAAAACAATGGGTAGGGTAATAGGAATTGACCTTGGCACCACAAATTCATGTGTGGCTGTAATGGAAGCGGGTGAAGCAAAGGTAATAACCAACCCCGAGGGAGGGCGTACGACCCCTTCTGTTGTTGCCGTTACAGAAAGTGGTGAGAGATTGGTAGGCCAGATTGCAAGAAGACAGGCAATCACAAATTCGGAAAATACGGTTTTTGCCGTAAAGAGACTTATAGGGCGAAAATTTGCTTCACCTGAAGTACAAAACGATATCAAAATACTTCCTTACAAACTTGAACAGGCAAGCAATGGTGATATACGAATAAATCTTCGTGGTAAACAACACAGTCCTGCAGCAATATCGTCTTTTATACTGGCAAATATCAAGAAAACAGCAGAGGAGTACCTTGGGGAAAAAGTTACGGACGCAGTAGTAACCGTGCCCGCATATTTTAACGACAGCCAGCGCCAGGCAACCAAGGATGCCGGAAAGGTTGCAGGCCTGAATGTTTTAAGAATTATAAACGAACCGACTGCTGCATCACTTGCTTATGGTCTGGACAAGAAAGGCGAAGAAAAGATCGCTGTCTTTGATCTTGGTGGAGGTACATTTGATATATCCGTCCTTGAAATCGGAGAAGGTGTTTTTGAAGTAAAGTCTACCAATGGTGATACTCATCTTGGTGGAGAAGATTTTGACCTTCGTCTTATTGATTATATGGCAGACGAATTCAAAAAAGATCAGGGCATTGATATAAGAAACGACAAAATGGCTTTGCAGCGTCTTAAAGAAGCTGCCGAAAAAGCCAAGATGGAATTATCCACATCAATGGAAACAGATGTAAATTTGCCATTCATAACTGCTGACGCCAGTGGGCCAAAGCACCTTAATATAAAGCTGACAAGAGCCAAACTTGAAGCGCTTATAAGTGATTTGCTCGATAAGCTGGAAAGACCTTGCCAAATTGCACTTAAAGATTCAGGCTTATCTCCAAAAGAAATTGATGAAGTTGTACTTGTTGGCGGCATGACTCGTATGCCGGCTGTTCAGGAAAGAGTTAAAAGAATATTCGGTAAAGAACCTAACAAAAGCGTTAACCCTGACGAAGTAGTTGCAATAGGCGCATCCATTCAAGGGGGTGTGCTTAAAGGAGATGTTAAGGACGTTCTTCTCCTTGATGTTACGCCTCTTTCTCTTGGAATTGAGACTTTGGGCGGCATTATGACAAAGCTGATCGAAAAAAACACAACAATTCCTACCAAAAAAAGCCAGACTTTTTCAACCGCTGCCGACAACCAGCCTGCGGTTTCCATTCATGTTCTGCAGGGAGAAAGGGAAATGGCTGCCGGCAATAAAACCCTTGGGCGTTTTGAACTTGTTGGCATACCGCCCGCACCAAGAGGTATGCCCCAGGTAGAAGTAACCTTTGACATAGATGCCAACGGTATTGTGAATGTGGCTGCGAAAGATCAGGCTACAGGCAAGGAGCAGTCAATCCAAATAACAGCCTCTTCCGGTTTGTCAAAGGAAGAAATAAATAACCTGGTCAAAGATGCGGAACTTCATGTAGAAGATGACAAAAAGAAAAAGTCTTTGGTAGAAGCTCGCAATACTGCAGACTCTTTGATCTATTCTACTGAAAAATCTTTAAAAGAGCTTGGAGATAAGGTAGATAGTGCCATCAAGACTAAAGTTGAAAATGCAATAGGCCCGCTTAAAAAAGCAATGGAAGGTGATGATGAAGCGGAAATCAAACGTTTGAGCGATGAATTGACTCAAGCTTCACACAAAGTGGCTGAAGCCATGTATCAACAGGCATCTCAGGCTGGAGAACAACCAGATGCAGGTGCAGCAGGTGCACAACAGGCAGGAGCTTCTTCATCCCCAGATGAAGATGTTGTAGATGCCGATTTTGAAGAAGTAAAAGACGAGAAAAAGTAATGTGATCGTTCTCGGTTGTCGGTTTACAGTTAACGGTTTTATGTTTTGATCAACCGTTAACTGTGAACCGTAAACGGTTACAAAGTAATATAGATAGTCGGGTGGGAAAAAATGGTTTCCCACCCGACAAATCAAATAAGATCCACTCAAACAAGATCCGGAGGTAGAGACTCTCTGCCCCTCCCCCTCTATTGTTTTGCACATTCTATAATATCTATCTAAACATAGCCTGACGGTCCAACCACCTCTATTAAGCCAGAAAACGAAGGGAGCAACCAATGTTCGCTTATCGTTAAATCAGGTACATCCCAACCGTTTGTTGCTTCTGGCAAAATTGAGAAAATCCGCTATATTTCGAACAAAACGTGACCAACTGTCAGGAGAACACCACAGCATTGAAGTGTAATTCCAAAGGACTTTGGGACGCAAAAAATGGGTTTTGTAAAATAGCTGGAAGAGTTCTTCCATGCGCTCCTTTGTCATTCCATTTGGGATGAACTGGAAATGCATGCAGTCCATTTTTTCCCAGTCTTCATTAAATTCTCCAAGTTCACGTATATTTTCGTAAACCGGCGCCCCGGGGAAAGGAGTAAACTTCGCCAGGTTGATATCGTCTACAGGAAGCGAAAAAACATAATCCATTGTTTTTTTGATACTATTCTCTGTCTCACCAGGCAATCCTATCATCAAAAGCCCTTTAACACGTATTCCGGCCTTTTTTATCAAATGTATTTTTTCTGCCAAAAAATTCAAATTCACATTTCGACGGTGTTGTGCCAAAAGATGCTGATCTCCAGTCTCTATACCAAGGCTGATCATCCAGCAACCGGCAACTTTTAAACGGCGAAGCAGTTCTAAATCTATATGCTCCGCTCTGACAGCGCAATTAAAAGTCACTCCCAGCGGCCTGTCAATCATCATCCTCGTAAAATCTTCAATCCTCTGCCGGTTGAAAGTAAACTGATCGTCATAAAAAATAATATGACGTATTCCGAAACGCTTCTTCAGGTATTTCAGATGCTCGTACATATACTCTGCCGAGTTATACCGGAAACTGCGGCGGAACACCGATCTGTCACAATAACTGCAGGCATATGGACAGCCACGGCTTGAAATGCAGCTTGAATTTGGAGCTTTGGGATAGTTGAAAATTGGCAACTTGTATACATCAGGATACCCTGAGAGTTTTTCATAAGCAGGAAATGGCAAACTATCAAGCTTAACTGTCTTAGTTCTGTGGCCGGTAAAACAAATCTCGCCTTTTGCATCCCGCAATACAAGCCCCTGCACTGAATCGGCCTCCTCATGGCTTTTCCCAATCAGTTCAGTAAGGGTCTGCTCACCTTCACCAACTACAACAAAATCAACTACTTCAAATTTTTCAAGTATTTGATTCTTAAGTGCTGAAACATGCGGACCGCCGAATACAATTTTTATATCAGGCAAAAAACTTCTGGCCAGATCTGCAATGCGAATACCATCAAAAAAGGTGGAGGTTGTGCAGCTCAGCCCCATAAAAGATGGTTTTATTGTTAGCAGGTAGTCACGGATAAACGAGTCTGAGTCAGGCCTGGCATAGCAGTCAACAATATTCGCATTAATACCCTCCTTTTCCAGATAGGCAGCAATACTTGCCAGCCCAAGAGGAGGGACGATGTTTGCCAGCCTGGAAATATCCCTGCCGGCAGATTCCTTCCGGTAGCCCAGCGGATGGACCAGAAGAATATTTTTTTGATTAAGCTTCGTCATTTTTTAATTGCTTTGCATCCGGTTATAGGATTTTCTATCTCTTTTTATAATACTATACTCGGGAACGGAGACGAAATAACTTTCCCATTATACATCTGAATTAACAAATTAAGTATTGCCCCTGGAAACAGAAAGTAGTATAGGAAAGTAGTTTTTATTCTCTGTTTAATTTATATTAAAATTTAAGGAAACGACAAAAAAATGAAAGACGAAAAGGGACTATATTATCATCCTTTCCCTCAGAATAAAAAAGTCCGTATGTATGTGAGCGGATCAGAAGGCAATATATATTTCAGGCTTTGGAATTCAGACGACCCTGATCTGTGGACAGATCACAACTGGGTGCCTTACGATGCGATCAAACAGGCTGCGGGCATGTATAAAGGCAAAGACTTTGATCCAAACCAGACATACGATATTGAACTGGCAAAAGTACTTATTAAGGAAGATTCAACTTCCTGAAATAATAAATTCGCTACCACCTGCCCGGGCAATCCCAGCCCTGACCGCCGAATTTCTGACGGCACTGTAAATTCTTCCGATCACCAGTACTTCCGATCGTATTCCCGATACATCCGGTACATCTGCCAGCCGAATTGCATGCCGCCCAGCACGAACTTGATGTGGTCGCGCAGCGGCAGATTTACTTTGTTGATCTTCACCGGAATTCTTGCTGCACCCAATGCGTAAAGGATAGAGAAATAGCGATAAAACTTCTTTAATGGAAGTTTGGTTGGGAGGATCGTGTGCAGACAATCGTAGTAAAAACAGGGGTCATCACAAATGAACTTGTCCCGGGATTCCTTGAATTCCTGTGTACCCGGTGGCGGTGAGTAAACAGTGAATGCGAATTCAGCCGGCGCAATTTCCTTGATCGCTCTTTGGACGGCCAAAAAGTCTTTCTCCACGAAATCCGGATTTACCATCAAGGCGGCATGAATGTTTAGATTCAATTTCCGCAGGATTTCACGGGCTTTTCTGTTCTGGGACGCCGTCGCCTTTTTATTATAGGCGTTAAGATTTTCATCCTCCAGTGATTCGAAACCGATATAAATAAGCTCCAGGCCGGCTTTCTTCCACAGATCGAACAGTTCCGGATGTTTACACACCGTGTCGCTACGGGCCCAGGAAATGTACTTCTTTTTGATACCACGTTCGATCAGCATCTCAGCCATCCGCTGCATCCGATTTGTATTGATAAAAGTCTCATCATCGACGAAGTATATATACTTCTGCGGCAGGGAAGCGATTTCTTCGACCACATCCTCGACGTTACGCTGGAGGTACTTGCCTTTGGCCAGGAAGTGGACCACGCAAAAGCTGCAACGGTTTGGACAACCGGCGCTGGTGCGCACACATGCAATTTCGGGAAACAAAGTATCTATCTTTTCGCCCGGTTTGCCGTAGCAGATGCAGAAGTACTTCGACATATCGACCAGTTCACGGCGCGGTATGGTGTTGATGCCATCCGAATGCAACGCCGGTGGTGACTTCATTGCCAGTTTGTCGAAATTCGGCGATGCCGTGGGCAGAATCCAATCGGACTCCGGTAGCGATTCATTCTTCTCTATGGCAGCGATCACAACCTTCATGGCGGACACACCGTCGCCACGAACAATGAAGTCGAAGAGATCAGGGTACTTGCAGTCGGTCGGCATGCTGGAAGCATGTACTCCTCCCATGCACGTTATAGCATTCGGCAGAAGTTCCCTGGTAATTGCCGCCAGTTCGCGATTCGTGTGAAATTGACTGGAAAAACCGCCGAAACCGACTAAATTCGGCTGGTATTCCTGCAAGACACGCCGAAATGCATTAATCGGTTTATCTTCAACCGCCAGGTCACAAATCCTCACGTCATGCGGGGGGTGAATGGCACCGGCAATGAGTTCCTGAGCATAGGGCTCCAGTTGCAACATTGACTGAAGCCACTGCGAAGTCGGCAAAAAAGCATGTGGTCTTACCATTAGTACTTTCAGATTCATGTCAGCAATCTTTCAATTTTGATTTAGGCGAGACTCTTTTGCAACATATCCGTAAGCAGTTGACTGATATTATCAATATATATTATTGATTTTTATTTAAATAATGTATAAAAAAATTAATCGCGTGTCAAGAAGTTTCCCGTTCAATGGTACGTTTTTAATTGACAGATCTGAATTAACCAATTTACTATTGCCCCAATAAAAAGACAATGATATTAGGAACGTGGACGAATTAACTTCCACGTTCCTAAATGCGCAGCTTGTTTAACCGGGATCAAAAAGTCTCTTTGGAAAACCTGAATTGTTACGAATTATCTTACTTATAATTATATTTTTTCTTTTCCCCCAATTCGTGGGGATAGCTATTCCTGACGATAGCTCCTTTAAAGGCCCGTGGGAAAAAAGCACAAAAACCGGTTCCTCGCAAATCCGGGAAACAACCATAAATCCACTCAAGCACCTTGTCAGGTTTTACAAAGATTATATCTCGCCCATTGATGGCAGCCGATGCCCGATGTATCCCTCTTGCTCGCAATATAGTATCAAATGTTTTGAAAAACATGGTCTCATCACAGGGTGGCTAATGACCTGTGACCGTCTTTTCCATGAAGCTGATGAGATGAAACAGACCCCAATAGTTTTGATTAACGATTGCTACAAATTTTATGATCCGGTGGAAAATAATGATTTTTGGTGGTATAATGATTAGAAAAAATTACTATGGATGCGCAAGAGGCCGATGCAAACTATTACCGATGCGCATTGCAATCTATATGTTGATAATCATCTCTCACACCTTTTTTTACTCTCTTTCATCTTTTGCTGAGCCGGTTATTACAATCAGTGCTGATAAACAGATTCAATTTGCCGAACACTACTTTCGTACCGGAGAATATTTCAGAGCTATCGGAGAGTATAAACGGTTTATTCATTTTTTTCCTGATGACCACAGGCAGGAATTTGCAATATATAAAATTGGACTGTCTTATTTTAACGGAAAAAAATTCCAGGAAGCAATTGATTCCTTTAATACACTTTTAACCAAATTTCCTGAGACCAATGTTAGAACAAAAGTCAGATTCAGGATAAGCGAGTGTTTTATTAAACTAAAGGACTATCTCAAAGCAATTGGGTGCCTTAATGATATTGCTGCGGATACAGCCAAAAATATAGATATTGCCGATCAGGCATATTATAGGTGTGGATGGGTATTCCTTGAGATGTCTCAATGGGAAGAGGCTGAAGATTCTTTTAGACTAATCAGCAAGAAAAACCGGGATAAATATCGACTAACAACTCTTTCTCAAGAGATGAGCAAAAAAAAAGACTTAAAAACTAAAAGTCCGATGACTGCTGGAATACTTTCTATTATTCCCGGCACAGGCCATCTTTACTGCGGAAGATATAAAGATGCAACCCTGGCATTTATTCTTAATACTGCCATGATCTATGCTGCCTGTGAGGCCTTTGACAATAATTTGGATGCCCTTGGCGGCATCTTAACCTTTTTTGAACTCGGTTTTTACTCCGGCAACATATATAGCGCTGTAAACTGTGCCCACAAATACAACCGCAATGCCAACAACCATTTGTTTGAATATTTGCGGCAAAATTCACGAATAAATCTCGGACTTTGTCCTGATCATGGGAAAAAGAAAGCAGCGCTTTTATTATCTTGTCAGATTGCCTTTTAGGAAGGCGGTAGCGGTAGAGTGGAGTGAAAGAAGCGACAAATTGGTAAACGAAACCACGTCTTAAACAAAGCCGCTATAGAGACAGCCAAAGAGATTCAACAAATCGACTCAATGATAATACATTAAAAGAGATTGTTGATGCATTGGCAAATTAGACAAAAAATACATTCGAATTCCATCAGATAGGAGGAAAGCCTGCCTGTCAGGAAGTTCTGAGGTTGACGCAGAAAACACAAACATAAAGACGGTCGATACCAAAGTATCGGGTGCGGATAGCGAATAGCGAACAAACCCGAGATGAACATTTGTGGACAAGATAACGGCAAAAGAATACGCTGTAACTTTTGATAAAAACCTCATCAACAATTAAAATGGTAAAAACAATGAATCTATCACCTTCGCTAATATGGTTTCTTGTGGGCGTTGTATTTTTAATCGCAGAATTATTCATTCCAGGGTTCATCTTAATTTTTTTTACAGCCGGATGCTGGATAGCTGGATTAATTGCCTGGCTGACGGATATTGAATTAACGACCCAAATATTAATTTTCACTGTTTCCTCTCTGGTTCTTCTTTTTTCTTTACGCAAATACAGTATAAAAACATTTAAGGGAACTACCCGTGATGATGTTGATGACCGCTATGCAGACTCAAAAATTGGAAAAACAGCTATAGTGACAAAAGCAATAATACCAAACATGCCTGGAGAGATAAAAGTCATGGGGAGTTTTTGGAGGGCTATTTCAGATATAAAAATTGATGAAGGACAATCAGTTTTAATAGAAAGCCAGGAGTCAGAGAATGGGCTTACTTTTAAAGTTAAACCTTTTATAAGGAGGGGAAAATGAGCGAATCATTAATTGTAGTTGGTGTAGTTGCTGTAATCTCAATAATTTTATTAATTAAAACGGCTGTTGTTGTTCCTCAACGGTCAGAGTACATTATTGAACGACTTGGTAAGTATAGTAAGTCATTGAGCGCGGGCTTCCATATCCTTGTGCCTTTCCTTGATAAGATTGCCTACAAACGTTCCCTGAAAGAAGAAGTAATGGACATCCCATCACAAGATTGCATAACTACCGACAATGTATCCGTGTCAATAGATGGCCTTTTATACATCCAGGTTATAGATAGTAAGCTTTCCGCTTACGGCATTGCTGATTATAGGTTTGCGGCAAGCCAACTCGCTCAAACTTCTCTCAGGTCAGTAATTGGCAAAATTGAATTAGATAGGACTTTTGAAGAACGTGAAAGCTTGAATCAACAAGTAGTTTCTGCAATAGATGAGGCAGCACAAAATTGGGGCATTAAGGTATTGCGTTATGAAATAAAAGATATCACACCTCCCCAAACTGTTATGGACGCAATGGAAAAACAAATGAAAGCAGAACGAGAAAAACGTGCCTCTATAGCAACATCTGAAGGAGACAGGCAGTCTCGAATAAACCGTGCAGAAGGTTTAAAGAAAGAAGCAATTGAGGTGTCCGAAGGTGAGAAACAAAAACGTATAAATGAGGCTGAAGGTCAAGCAAAAGAAATCGAATTGGTTGCACAGGCCACAGCCGAAGGGATCAAAAAAGTTGCTGAATCTTTAAGTATGGCCGGAGGAGAAACAGCCGCAAATTTAAGAGTGGCAGAAAAGTATATCGCAGAATTTGGAAATTTGGCAAAAGAGAATAACACTATGATTATCCCGGCTAATATGGGAGATATTTCATCAATGGTTGCAACAGTTATGTCCGTCTTGGGGCACACAACAAATCACCAGAGCTAACTGGATAGTATAGGAATTTTCATTTTATGCATCTTTTAAGCCCGACCGAAGGTGCGCTAATTTAAGAAGGTCGTGCAGCTTAGGGGAGGCCGGAGTCATGCTTAGGCCAAGTGCTGTAGCCTCAGTACAAACCACAGGAGAAATTTTGTGTGGAGAATATATTATGAAGAAAACAGTTCATTGTAAGTGCAAATCAGGATGCAAAACGAGACGATGTATTTGCTTGAAACATAATGAACCCTGTGATGATAAATGCAGGTGCATTGATTGTCAAAATCCGCTAAATGGAGTCGATATCACCAAACTATCAATTTGCGCTATTCAAAACATTGATGAGTATAAAAATTTATCAGAAGAAAGGTTACAAGAGAAATATGAACTGCCTTGTGGGTGCGAAGAAGTACCTTTGCACAAACTCATTGGTGAATATAGTTGTTCCAAGTGTGGTGAGTTATATTGGTATTCTTTTTGTTGGGACGAAGTCGTACAAGACAGTTGCACTTGGCATTGTGAAATATGCGGCACATGTAGAGATTGGCGGGAATGGCACTGCCCGAATTGTAATAAATGTACGTATGGAGTGAGTCTCCCTTGTGAACACTGTGGCACAGGAAGCAAATATTCCGGCGCGTAAAAATATGTGATCAGCTTGAACTAGAGCCCGCAATACCTTTCTCTTGCACCAAAAGGCCAGAAATAAAGATATTGCGGTTGCTAAGTGCTCGTCCATAAATAACTTGTACATTTTGTACGTGTGTGATATGCTTTGTTGTATGAAAAACAATGAGTTAATTGAAACTATAAAAAAAAAGTACGAGCTTCTATCTCCGGTGTTGGATGAGCGAACCCGCAGATTGTGGGCAGCAACAGAAGCTAAAACAATTGGATATGGTGGACAGACAATCGTTTCTGTT
>DAOWEW010000141.1 GCA_030638305.1 Desulfobacteraceae bacterium | reverse complement strand
TGGTCACCGAGCAAGGCCCGGAAATGCTATCGCTTTTTCCTTTCGACGATGCCCTCCTGTCACACGAAGTGTGAAAATCATCATTAGGAGCAGCCAGCAACCAGCATACCGGCGTCGGCCTTTGATTCGGCGATCTCTTTTTTGAGTTCGTTCTTGACCAGCTCCAGATCATTTTTAGTAGCCAGTTTTTCATCTATGGTCTCCTGAAAAACCTTGGCGAACTCCTTTGCGGATTCTTCTGAAAGACCAGTAGATTTAAGGCGGCTATATATGTTTAGAGTATTAATTGCAACAGGCATTTCACGAATTCCCTTTAATTTTCAATGGCTTTGCTGAAGGGTGATAGCAAATGTGTAATGATCGGAATGTTTTATCAAGTTTTTTGAGTTCCGCATTGTAATACACTCTTATTTTTTTTCGGATCGGGTTGCGAAATATGCATAAATGAAACTGACAATTGCCAAAATACCTAAGACTATGAGCACAAAATTGACCATTTTATTCTCCTTTTAAAAGCATCATTGATGCTAAATAAAGGATTACCGATATTACAATAGCTGCCACAAGGTGAAAGGCTTTAATTGGCGAGTTAGGAATAAGCCCGCCAATTACAAATGTTGCTAATACGATTTTGCCAATATCCAAAAGCGCTTTAGAAGTGGCATCTTTCTGCTTTTGGTTAAGTCACATGTTTACTACATGTAGCAAAATCATTGTTCATGTCAAGCTACTTATTCAACGCCACACGGCTAAGTCATTCTCAGCCATAACATATTGAAACAACAGTTATTCATATAATTTTTTTAGATTCTCGCGCAAAGTCGCCAAGCTCGCAAAAAAAGTCCGCAATGCAATAAAAGAAAACCTGTTCTATAAACTTTCAGCTAATTTTGCGTTTCAACTGCTCAATCATTTGTATATACTTACGGCCTCCCTGGCTATGCTCAGAAGGGCATTACGATCCTCATCACTGAGTTTATCTCCGGATTGAATGCGCGCGCAAAGATCAGGCAGTTGTGTGGTAACTGCCTTACGTATCAGTTGCTCGGCTTCTGCTATCTGATTGAGCGATATCTGATCAAAAACACCGCCGGTTACAGCCACAAGAACAGCGGTCTGCTCCGGAACAGGTATGGGTTTATATTGAGACTGTTTAAGAACTTCCCTGACCCGGCGCCCGCGATCCAGAGTCTTGCGCGTCTCCTCATCAAGACGCGTTCCAAAACGTGAAAATGTCTCCAGTTCCTCGAACTGCGAATAGGAAAGGCGCAAGTCGCCGGCAACGGCTCGATATGCAGCAAGCTGTGTTTTGCCGCCAACCCTGGATACTGATTTCCCAACATCCACAGCCGGGAGAATACCTTTTTGAAAGAGGTCAGGCGAAAGATATATCTGGCCGTCAGTGATTGAGATGATATTTGTTGGAATATATGCAGATAAGTTTTGAGCCTCTGTTTCCACGATGGGCAGGGCAGTCAAAGAGCCTCCCCCGAGTTCTTTCCGAAGATGGGTTGCGCGTTCAAGGAGTCTGGAATGGATATAAAATATGTCGCCCGGGAATGCCTCTCTGCCGGGAGGGCGACGCAGCAAAAGCGAAACCTCCCGATATGCCCGGGCATGACGTGTCAGATCATCGTATATGATCAACACGTCTTTTCCCTGTTCCATAAAATACTCCGCCATGGTAGTTGCCGCATAGGGTGCAATGAATTTCAAGCCGGGAGGACTTTCCCCTTCAGCTACCACGACAATAGAGTAGCTCATGGCACCGTACTTGCGAAGATCGTTAATGAGTTTTGCTACAGATGAGCTTCGCTGACCAATGGCACAATAGATACAAATAACATCTTTATCCTTCTGGTTGATCATCGTATCCAGCGCAATCGCTGTTTTGCCTGTTTGCCTGTCACCAAGAATGAGTTCCCGCTGGCCGCGACCGACCGGAATTAATGCGTCTACTACCTTGAGCCCGGTTTGGAGCGGAACTGTCACAGGAGAACGGTCCATAATCTCAGGGGCCTGTCGTTCAACAGGGCGTCTCCCGGAAGTACGGACAGAGCCCAGATTGTCCAGAGGGCGGCCCATGGGATCCACAAAGCGGCCGATCAGGGCATCCCCTACCGGCACATCCAGAACCCGTCCGGTGCTTCTTACCTCGGAACCAGCCTTTAGTTCATCACTTTCGCCAAAAAGAATAACACCTGTCTCTGAAACATCAATATTAAAAACCATACCATAGATATCGCCGGAAAAACGGACCAGTTCCTCTGATCTGACTGACGGCAAGCCATCTACCCGTGCAATGCCCTGGCCGATATAGTTCACCGTACCCACCTCACGGCTCTTCAGCTCCGGTCTGTGGTCATCAAGAACGCCGTCAAAAAGAGTGAAGGTGTCATCCCAAAATGATTTCAGTGTTGAATTATTCTCTGTCATTCTGCTTTGTTCTCAAGCGCTGCAAGCAGACTCTTTTCCAGAGTCTCCAGATAATCATCCACATTCCACGATATTTTACTGCCCTGGAATTTCAATTCAATGCCGCATATAATGTCCGGTGAAACCTCAAACTGCACATCAACATGGCCGTTTGTCTGATTCCGCAGAACTTCAATAACTTTTCCGGCCATTTTCTCCGAAATTTCAAAAGCACTGCAAACCCTGATTTTTTGTGGTGATTGATGTATGGATTTTTTAAGCGCCTCTATCTCATCCTTGTTAAGACTCAGGAGCCTTTCAATGAAAACATGTATGATGTGATCTTCCAGGTCAACATCTGCCATATCCTTTAAAACCCGGCGGGAAATAGCGCAAGTCTGTTTTGCTGCCCGACGTCGCAGGTCCTGAAGAAACGCCTCTTTCTCTTTCCGGATCGCCTCATACCACCTGATCCTGTCGGCATCAACCCGGTCACGGGCTTCGTTTATGAGATCTTTCCGGCGGACATCTGCTTCTTCCCTGATCTGAGAAAACATTTCTTCGCGGTGTTTATCAAATTCCCTGTTTTTTCTGCGATAGTCTTTTGCCTCCAGGTCAGCCTCATCTTTCTTCTTTCTGGCCCCTTCCAGACTAAGAGCGATTTTTTTCTCTCGTTCGTCCATGGCTCTGATAATCGGGCCGTAAAGAAAGCGCTTGAGCAGATAAACAAGTACAAGGAAATTAATGATCTGGGCAATCACGGTAAACCAGTCAATAAGCACAGGTTATCCTCCGGCCCTAGATACAACGTACTCCCAGAAGGGATTGGCAAAAATCAGAATCATGGACACCACAAAGCAGTAGATTGCGGTAGATTCCACCATGGCCATACCCACAAAGAGGGTTCGGGTAATATTATTGGTCTCATCAGGCTGCTGAGCAATGGAGCTCAACGCCTGGGCCAGTGCCCGCCCTTCTCCAAGCGCTGGAGCAATCGAACCGATAGCCATAGTCAGTCCGGAAACAATAATAGATATGGCCCCAATAATGCTAATATTATCCATCTGACAAATCTCCTTTCTCGTTTTGCCGGCTGGTTTCTTTTTTCATGATCTGCACACGAGTTGCGGCAGCAATGTATACCATAGCCAGGATTGCAAAGATATATGCCTGGATTAATCCTATCAAAAGCCCTAAAACCTGCATGAGAACCGGAAAGATAAGTGGCGCAATAGAAAGCAGGATGGCAGCGATAATCGTACCGCTCATAATGTTTCCGAATAGTCGAACCGCCAGTGCAAAGGTACGAGATATCTCTCCGATAATATTGAACGGCAGCATAAATATAGAGGGCTCAATGTACTGTTTTAAGTAGGAAATACCTTTTTGGGAAATACCATAGAAGGGAATAGCTACAAAAACACACAGGGCAAGTGCTGTAGCGGTTGAAAAAGAGCCTGTGGGCGGCACATAACCGGGAACAATACCAAGAAGATTCGAAACAGCTATAAATAAAAAGAGCGTGCCCACAAAAGAAAGGTACCTGCCCGGGTCCTGGTTGCTAATATCACGAATCTCATCCCTGATACCGGTTACCAGAACTTCAATCAGGTTCTGCCATCGAGACAAATGGGTTTCAGTGGAAAGCTTTCGAGTTATCAGCCAGGAGCCAACAACCATCAAAACCATTATGCACCATGTAAAAAAAATGGTTCCATTCAGTGAAACAGGACCCCATTGAAAAATAATTAAGGTATCAGGAGTTATATTCATTTGTCCGGACCCCAAAGACGTAAAAGGATGCTCCGCATTCCCAGAAAACCCGACATGCAAACAATCAGCCGCAGCCAATGACCGTCCATAACAAAATAAAAGCCGGTCAGAACCACAACCATACGGCAGAATAAACTGCAAAAGCTTAAAAGAGCAGGATGTTGCGCCGCTGGAACTCGCCGCACTGTCAACCAGAGGCCGCCAAAGTAAAATATCCCGAGTCCGATACCTGCTGCAAAAGCTAATATAAATAGCAAGGTAGCTGCCAAAAATCAATATCTCCTTTCGCTCCGGCTCCACAAAGGTCTGTTTTTTGATGACCTTGCATGTGCAGTTATGGGTAAGCGCTGTATTGCCATGAACCGACTTTTGTCACTATCAATCTTCTCCATGGGGTGATTTTGCGACAAAGATAGTTAATTTAAGTTCAGCATCATCCAAAAGAAGATATACGGGTTTGCATCCGGAAAGCTTCTCGCTTTCAGTGATGATGATCGGCACTCCTTCTCCGCGTTTATCCATAATAAAACTGCGCCGGCTGCCAATGGCGTTAACGTTTATCGGACAGCGGGCCAGTAAAGAACTGAGCAATTCGTTGCGCGATGATTGCCGTTCTGAAAGGCTGTCAACAGTCATTGTGTTTGGAATGCTCCCCGGCGAGAAGATTTCCAGCCTGTCCGCAAAAAGATGCAGCCTGATCTTTGACCCATAAACAGAGTAGTCCCGATGAACCACCGCATTCACAATCGCCTCAAATACGGCATTCAAGGAAAACTGAGGAGTTTCGATTCGGTTCGGAGCTTTGATGGCATAAACCCGCATGTTCCGTTCAACGAACTTGCAAGCTTCTTGAATCTGAATATCTAAAGATCCGGTAATATCTCTGGCATCCAGTTGACAGGCCGCATTCCGCTCGGTACCGCGATAGCAAACTGCCTGTATAAATGCGCTTGATATAAATGACTCTGGCGCATCACTTGCCATCAATACGCCGCTCACTGTAGGACGAAGAACATTGTCCTCATCCATGGCAATCAGTTTCATCTTTTCCAGAAACTCCTGATCATTTGTTGGGGAGAGAACCGTTCTAAATCGTTTCCATAATTTGGGATCCAGGTCATTGAACTTTGCATTTGGCACTGTCTGTTCGTCGAATCGAATCAACCGAACCTGGCTGCGTTGTTGAAACAGACGCGCCAGCACATCCGGCTTCATCCGTCGTTTTGAACTGCCGATCCGTCGGAAATAGCCACCCGGACTTTGATGCACAAAAAGGCTTCGAGGCACATCGACGCGAACAATCACCTTTTCACTGCCATCTTCTGACGTGATTGGCATCTTACGAATGACACAATCCAATGGCGGCTCAACCAGGTTATTACAGATGCTCCGCAACCATGTTTCGACGATATCCAGCTTGTCCCGTGGTATGCCATATATAGCCTTTGATTTATCATCCACACCCAGCAGGAAAATACCTGTATGAGTATTAGTCATGGCCGCGAGTTCATCTGCCATGCTGTTTCGGTGCTGACCGGTAATTTTATCTTCGCTGAATTCAACGGTTTTCAGTTCGAAAACAGAGTCTTCACCAAGAGAGATTTGTTTTATGATATCTGCCGTATTATCAAACATGAGACACCTCTATATCAACTTATCTGAAAGTGGCTAAGTTCGGACTAATCCAAGTGCGTTTGCCCTGCCTTTTACTCCTGTTGAAGCTAGTTCAGCTATTCCCGATGGCCATATAACCTATTGATAATAAAAGAAATTTAAAAATCGTTTTCGTAAACAAAAATCGTTAAAAATCAGATAGTTACATGTTTTAACACAAATCACAAACTCCATTTTAAGCTAACCTTTTGAATTTACAACAAAAAAGTTTACGAAAGGTGTGATTCAAAAACGTTGTTAAATCAATGCATTATCATGCCATCGGGAACCGCTGAAGCTAGTTCAAATAATTGACGAAAAGCAATAACTTTGTTCTATTTTGGTTACACTCAAATTATTTTGGCGGATTGAGTATCGGACATTCGGCCCCCGGATTTGTGTTATGCTCACCTAAACCGATGGCAGGCGAATTCGAATCTAATCTGAAATCGCCCATATCTGGATCAATTATGAAAGGATCACTTGTTGTTATTGTATTTGCATTTGGGTAATTGTTTGAATCGACAGTTTCAATTGAAATATCTCCTTTATAGTATATTATGTTCTGTTGCTTAGAGTAAATATAATTATATAAGTATGTTAATTCAGTTTTATCAGAATAGTCATTAAAATTTACACCTGTCAGTGACGACAAGTTCTGAATTTCGATAAGGTTACTTTTTATCGTAACCGAACCTCCCCCAGTAATGAAGATACCGCTTTGAGAGCTGTTGTTGTTACTGAAATCAATTATGGTACAATGTTCTACTCTGACGTTTTCACAACTTGAAAGATCTATGCCATGCCAACCTGTCTTAAAAATAATACTGTTCTCTATGCTTGCTGAATAGGAGTAGTTTCCCCATACAGCAGTTCCGGTAGTATGCAAAAATATGCAATTTTTTACTATCAAATTAGAACCATTCACCGATTCTATTCCTTCACCGGACACATCATCTAAAACACTTTCCGCAATAGTTGTCGAAGAATTCTCTTCTAATTTTATACCATCGCTGTACGAATTGTTAATGAAACATTTCTTGATATTCGTATCATTTCCAATTATCTTGACTGCTGCCTTTTCGGTCGATTCACCTGGGCCGTATTCGCAGGAAATGCTTAGGTTTTCTATTGTTGTAGAATCATGAAGAGTTACAACTCCTTCACCATCGCTTACAACGCTGGTTATCAGAGGTACCACGCCGTTTGGAGACGCTATGCCTATAAGGTAGTTATGTGCTGCAACAGTGATTTTTTCTGTGTACGGGCCGTTTTCAATAACGATTACTTTCTCTGTTCCGTCGGAAACAGCATCAATAGCACCTTGAATCGTTTTAAATCTAAATTCATCTGGAATATCATTGGGCAATGTTGAATCCACCCACGCATCGGGTTCGGCAACTGTGATTGTAACTATATCTGGCTCGCCGTAACTGACTCCATCATCGACGATCAAAAGAAAGAAATAGTCCCCAGGGGCAGGCAAACTCACATTTGGTGCGACTGATTGATTGTCCGGGTCGAACGTAATGGTTTCATTAACGGACGTCCACAAGTAGTTCAAATCATCTCCATCCGGGTCATAACTGCCGGATCCGTCAAGATGAACAGCAGAGGCTTCCGTTATCAAGATGGTCTGGTCAGTTCCCGCATTGGCAAGGGGGGCTTGACTATGTGGTGGGTTCTCCCCAAAAGGAAGCACATTCACATAAATGGCATCCTTATTTGTCGCCCCGCAGTCATTGGTAACAGATAGTACAACCAGATGGATACCCTCGGAGAAAGCATAAGAGAGGGTTGACTCTGTGCCAAGCACCGCATCCTCTTCAGACCATTCATACTCAACAATATTTTCGCTTGAGCCTGTACCATCCAAATTCACAAGCTCTGTGCCATCACCATCCAGATCCGTTAGCGTTATACTGTCGCCTGCGTTTGCCGTGGGTGGATTGCATAACTCGGCTTCTGATTGATCACATTCTTTACATTCTTCACATTTCTCAGGAGGACTACACCCATTTACAAAAAGAATAAAAAGGATCGCGACTGAAAATATGGAGACTTTTTTAAGCATCTAATTCACCTTTATGAATGCCATGTTATTAGTGAAAAAAGTCAAGCATTACTTCGATTGGTTGAAAGGTGTCTTTCATACACTTTAGCTCAGAATTTGAATGTAAACATCAACGTCGGTTCATCATATTGTCCATTAATGCTGATATACGGTCCTGTTATAGCAGTGCCATCCGTATTATTCTTTGGAGGTTCATAGACATCCCAAGCCCCAACGATCCCATTAACAATGAAAGCCACAGTTGCCGTGACACCTATATGGAATAAAGCATCATTATCATAATCGGTGTTGATATATGCTGACCCAGAAACAACTGCCAGTCCCAATAAAGCAATATTAGAGTAGTTCCAAGCTTTAACAAGTGTTGAAGGTTCTTTTTGGTAATATGATCGTATATACCCAGGCATAAGGAATGATTTTAAATACTTATGCTTTAATAGGTCGTTGGCCATAGGTCTTTCCCAGTCAACGAGTTCGGGTTTAATTGCCCGCAAATTGTCCACAAGCCTTACGATTTCCTTTTCATACCTATCGTCTTGCAATATTCTCTTCTGCGTTTCATCACCTATACGGAGAAATTTCTCTGAAACTATTTCGTTGATTATTATCGTCTCTTCATCAAAGATCTTTATCAAACCATAGATAAACTGCTTCTTTTCTTTATTCCCGTCCTTTTCGTATTGTGTTTTGATCAGCTTTACCAATATATCATTGGTAAAACCCAACGATTTCAGCATCTCCAAGGTAGTACGATCCGCTTTTTGTAAGGCCGCCACAATGAATTCAGCAAATGTTTTTTTAAAGTCAGGGGTGTTGTCCGAATAGTTTTTTAACTCCTTTTTAGAGAGTGCACCGAAAGTTCTATTAAAAAGCTCTAATCGTTTTTTTATATCAATGTTTTGCATTGACCCCGTGTTCTTCTCCATCAGTTTTAACAAAATAGCCGCCAAATCGGCTGGTGGCATCCCGGGGATCGTATCACTCTCTTTGAATAGTTCTACCAGCACCTTAATAACATAGATGGCTTGATTTTTCTTCTCCATGATCTTCCTGATCTCCTCTTGCGTCAAATCACCTTTTTTGAGTCGATCTTCAAAGAGTTGAAGCAATTCCGAAGGCGGAAGAACAAAAGGGAGCATGACATGGGGTAGGATCTTTCTCGCTTTGTTTAAGCAGGTTTGGTCCATTTCTTTCTTTTTATCCGTGGACGGTGACAAACAGTATAACAAGCCCCACATGACATTGAGATGTTCCGGGGTATAAATTAAATTTTCATTAAGTTTGTTTGCAAAAAACATCTCTTTTTGCTCGTTATAGTAATCCTCAAGAGCCTTAAGGCACGTATTACAGTCCAGGTATTGATTTCCCTGCATTGTAATTTTGTATCGGTTACGCCAGGACAGCATTTTTTTTCTGTTATTCAAACATCTTTCTCGGCACAATTCGACGCTGTCGCAATCCTTACACGATATGTTCAGGCATTGCTCTGGTGTCACAGCTTGAATATCTTTAATTCTCCCTTTTAGACTGATGATCTCCTTTCGTATCTCCAATTTCCTTACCGGATCCAAATCTTTTAGATGCTGTTCCAGTTCACATCTCCAGCCTTTAAGATAGCCACTATAGGTGGCTTTCACTTCTTCGTCACAAATATTGAAGTTATCGCTACCTCTGCATTTTGCTGCGGCTTTCAACAGATCAACCACGCTCAATTCTCCCGCCGATTCGGATATGCAACAATCTTTTTCGTTATTTGGACACTGTTTTGAATATATGGCCATCACCTTTTGCGGATGTTCGCACTGTACACTATCAATGGTTTGAGTCCAGGCGATAACAGGGCTACTGAACATGATCATAATCATGGCGGATAGAATTTTTACGCGTAGGCTAAAAGTCATCATGTCTCTCCTATGATTGTTCGCACACAAACCTGTTCCCTCAGAACGCTTTGTACGCTGATTTAACTGGGTTCCGCAACAAGTCGTAAACCGATAGTCGGGTCATTAACGGTTTCATGCACGCCATCTCTTGTATCGCACCGCTGGTTTGCCGCCGAACTTCTCCATCCGCCCCCCCGGACTACGCGCATCTTGCCCGTAGTGGGCGGTGCCGGGCAAATAAACTCACCATCGCACCATTCACGGACATTCCCGTTCATGTCGAAAATATTATTGGCATTGGCCGGATAAGACATAACAGCCAAGGTGAAACCCGGTGCCATGGTTTTTTGTTGTGTAGAAACTCCACAAGCCCATTCCCATTCCACTTCCGTGGGCAGGCGATAATCATATACATTATCCAATGCATTGAGTTGGACGATAAAAGCCTGTACCTGTTGCCAGGATACATTCTCTACCGGACAATGGTCTCCACATCTATTGAAATAGGACGGCCTATCCGCCATAACCGCCTCCCATTGACACTGTGTGACCTCGGTTTTCTGGATATAGTGCTCATTGCTGGTGTTTCCACTGTCAATAGGAACAAATCGCATCCCAAAATCGTTTCTGATCTGATTGTCTGCTAACCGCCCCTTTTCCGGATCACAATTCACCTTCTGCGAAACGCTCCCTTCAGCAATGATCTCATCAAAGGGTTGTCGCCATTTTTCCCTGATGGTGTATTGAATGATATCCATGCTTGTGGCTTTGGCCGAACTGCTGCCTTTATCCATTGTCAGCAAACCAATTATTTTACCGTGACGATTGATCAACGGTGCACCTGACGAACCGGGTTTTACACTGGAAATATTCACAACTATTTGATGGTTTACCCTGTTCATGCTCTCAATTGTGCCATTCAGTGGAACTTGCCACTCACCGTCTCGGCCGATGAACCATACCTGTTCATGCTTCTTGGGTCGAGCAAACTGACCTATTTTCCACGCCAGTGATTGATCCGCGTTACGATTAAATCGCGAAACCGATGAGCAATGGCGGATATCCACTTGCAATAACACGATATCCATCTCTTCATCAAACGGATGCATGTGCACAGCCTCTATCCAGCCATGACCTTCGCAGGGGTAGAACATCACCTCTACTTTTTCAATTTGGAAATCCGGATAATCCAGACCTTCTGGCCTAAGATTGTGATTGGCGGTTAACACATGGATATATCTATTTTTGTCATTCCAGCGCTCCCCGGTTATAAAACCAAAACCGTAACAAATCTCAGCCTGCGGGAAGGTTGTACGTACCCTTACCACATTTGTCTTCAGTTCCTCAATTCGCATCCCTCCGTTATGTGCGCACCCATCCCAGCTCAGCAAAAGCAGACAGACCAGCAGCAACCTTCGAAATGCTTGGGTCATTTATACCTCCTTATTTACGCAACGCCCTTAAATAACCAAAGACTGACCATAAAAAAGTAAAGGCCCAAATGAATAGGCCAAGGGGGGCATAGTTATGGCATAATTCAAGAAATCGTGGACGAAGATCCTTCTCAAATCCCCTTGGACCCGCTTTCAAGATACCCGCTTTACCCAAAAAAGTTATTTTGAATCCATTCAGACTCTTCTCAATCGTCATCCGCCGATTTTCAGTAACCTGGTCGATTCGCAAATTGTCTGCCCAACCCAAATCAATGACTTTCTTGGATCCGAGGACCGTCAGCTGACCTGATTTTATCCTCGAAATAAAATGCCCTGATCCGGGCGGCATCTCTTTTCCGAATTGGATCTTTGCGATTTGCATCTGATAAAAGATCCATTGCTGATCCGGGGATAGTGTAACTCGGGTTGGGCTGGATAGGCTTACCCGGGTCTTGAAGCGGATGGTTTCCGGTGGCATGCCTTCAGTCGGATGTACGATATCAACCCCACCGATTTCCGGCTTATAATACGCACCTGAAATACACGCACTTTTAACAAAAAAATTCAGTGACAATGCATCGGCCTCCAATTCAATGGTCCCATTCCGACTTTGCTGTTCGGTTTTTTCACCCTGATCATCCGGACAGATAGCAAGGGTTGAGAGATAAACCTTTGTCTCTTCAATCTTATTTGCAATATCCACGGCAAAGGGATTCTTTTCCTTGAATGCTTCTTTGTCTATATTTTCAATATACAGGGTTTTTAAAGGCAATGGGTCATATAAAGGGATTGTCCATCTGTCGGACAGATCGAACACTGCATAATCCGTTATAACCTCGAAGTAAAAATTCGCGTTTGAACTTCGCTTGTACCATAAACCGATTAACAAGGCGCCGATTAAAAAAGGTACTATCAAATACTTGAAAATATTTATGTGGATCACTGGTCCCCTTGATTGTATGGTATTTGCTTTTGTTTCTTTGAGATATCTTTTTCCTGGCCATTATTTTGCCCATCTCCCAAATCCAATGACACAATCTTTGTGTACCAATAATCGGTATTCTTTTTTCTTGCTTTTAATTCCAGCTCCACCGGCCCTGACATTTTTTCGGGAAGGAGAATGATGATGGGTTCCCCCATGCGTATTGGTTCGGCTCCTGCTTCCGGTTTTTCCCATTTGCTTTCATGTTTTTTACCATCAATGACGGCTTGAGTAATCCGCCACCAGAACTTACCGATATCGTGTGAGACCTGGACGGTTAATCGAATCCTGTTATCCTTTTGGGAACCTAATATTTTGGATTCAGCTCGAACAGGAACAAATATCCTTTTTTCATTTATCTTTTTATCATTCGTTTTAATCCACGCGCATAATCCGATCTGATCACTGGTTAAGTCTGTGGCGCTGTAAATAATGTCCTTTATCGGCCAACACAGTTTTTTGCCGGCATCCAGATCGGCATCCATTCGGTAATAGGTTTTAACCGGTATGGCCTTGGCCTGAATGTGTACATTATGATCTGCATGATAAGGAAACGAGATCTCCACAACCTCCGTCCTGTCTCTCTTAAAATCAAACCCGCCCAAGGTGAACCCCTTAACAGTAATTGCTAATCCCGAGACCTGCGAACTGTAAAAACCTTCACATCGGTTATTAAATTCCCGATAGGCTAAATCAGGATTTTTATCGGCTCTTTCTAAGATAACAGGATCACAATGATCGAAGGCATCACTGGAATAACCCGAAAGACAAAACAACCATATAATACTTATAGCCAAACCTTTACGGCCTGATTTAATAGGCATATGTTTCATTGTTATGACTCCTTGGCAAAGAATTCGGAACTTATAAAGCAAGGCTAAACAAAAGTTAGATTAAATCTATCTCTTTTAAAAAACAAATGGTATAGCGTTGTTCATATGACTTGATACTAATTTGTAGTGCTTTTTCTTTTATTTTTGGTTGTTTCTTTTATTTTTCAGCTGTTTTTAAAAAAACGTTGGTATCAGATCACCAGTTCAGTTCATTTAATAATTTCCGCAATTACAACTTGATTTCGGCCGGCATTTTTTGCCCGATATAGAGCAGTATCCGCTGCGACAAGTAAATCTTTTGAATTAGAACCGTTTACAGGAAAAATAGCAACCCCCACCGAAATTGTAATATTGTAATTTTTATTGAGATATTTAACACTAAGTTCATTTTTAATACCAAAACACAGTTTTTCTGCACGCTTATGCGCATTTTCCAATGATGTTCTTGGCATTATTATCGTAAATTCTTCCCCACCAAAGCGACACGCAATATCTCCACCTCGAAAGTTCTTTCTAAAATATGCCCCAAGTTCTCTAAGAACAACATCTCCGGCCTCATGGCCATAGTTGTCATTGAACACTTTAAAATGATCCACATCAATCATGAGGATACCTACATTAGAGTTGTCCCGTTGGGCTGTTCTGATTTCCCTTTCCAGTGATTCCTGCATAAACCGGCGGTTGTATAGTTCTGTGAGAGGGTCGCGTATAGAAAGTTCTTGCAGTCGGTCTCTTAATTTCAAATTGGCTAACGATAGGGACAAATGATCTGCGACGGTCATGACCAGATGCTGTTTGGATTCCAATAAACGCCTGTTTTCTTCTTCCGATAAATCAGGATCGTATCCGGCAAATCTAAGATGAAGCATTCCCAGGACTTCATTCTTCCCGACCAATGGAATACATAATGATCCAAAAGGGGGTGTGGCTTTAACGTGTTGGCATACCTGACCGCTACCGGGCATTACGACTTGATGTACCTTGCCACGCCTTAACCCCCAACAGTGTTCGCGTTGAAAAATATCATCATCGGAATAATTTCCCCAGGCAACTGCGCTTTCCAACAGATTCCCTGAATTTTTCAGAAAGAATAACGAACCGGCTTCGCCCGGAAAAAGTCCTTCAAAGGTTTCAGCTATGACTCCGTATGTCTCCTCAATTGCATGACATGCCTGGAGCATATCACCCATCTGGTTCAGCAGGAACATTTCATGGTTGTGCTGTTTTAACTCGTTTACCCAGATTGTTAATTTCTCATTGGCTTTCTTGGTTTCCAGCTCCATCCTGTTTCTTTCGGCAATCTCTTTTAACAGTTTTTCATTTTTTTTATCCAATTCCCGGGTCCGTTCCTGCACTTTGCTGTCCAGTTCTTTTATGTGGGATTTTATTTGGTTTACCATGCCGTTGAAAGTCACTGCCAGCATACCGAATTCGTCTTTGCCGGTAACGTCACATTGAGCGGATAGATCACCGTTTTTCACCCTGACAGCCATATCAGACAGTTTCTTTACAGGTACCAGAATTCTGTTAACAAATATTATGGCAACCCCGATGAAAAGAAGGAACATTACCACGGAGATACTGAAAATCATGTTGCGCAGCATAATAGCACTACTGTTGAGTTCTTCGGTATATACTGAAGAGACAATATACCAGCCTAATTCCTTATTATATATTACCCATGAAATTTTATCGTAAATGTAATGACCTTTATCATCAGGCTTATCCCACTTGTAATAAAGCTTTCCCTCCGGAGTTTTTGCTGCCGCCATAAGTTCCCTTCCAATTGATTTGTTAGTCACAGGATTGAGAAGAGAAGAAAAATCAGTATTCTCAATATTGGGGTTGGGATGCATAATCATATTCATATTGGCATCAAATATATACATGTAGCCTGTCCGGGCAATTTTTATCGTGTGTACCATCTGCCGAAGTTCATTGATCATCTTTTCTTTAAGGCTGTTTATATCGGCTTCAACATCGTCAATATACACTCCCGTTGCCATGACCCACTCCCATTGGGGAAAATGTCTGGAATAGGTAATTTTCTCTATAGGCTTTTCTTCCTCAAGTCTTTTCCACCAGTAGAATGTATACCCTTCGCCATTTTCCCTTGCCACCCGAACCATCGGTGGAACGATTAAATTCCCATCTATGTCTTTAACCTGAGAAAAATCAGCATTATGCAGTTTGGGATCGGGATGTGAAATGAGCACGGAATCGTATGATGATATCCAGACATAATCATTATTTCCATATTTAAAAGTACGTAATATTTCTAAGGCCTGGTATTTTGCTTCCGATTCAGTCAAATTTCCGGTCTTATATTGATTGTATTTTGCTTTAATAAAGTTTTCCTGGATTTGAATGATGTGTTTGAGTTCTTTTTTGCGAGCGTTAAGAGCAGAAGCTCTGTATATTTCTAAGCCGAAGTGTTTAGACTTAACAAATTCAGCCATGTTGTCCATAATGGTCTTTGCCGCTTCTTCTTCTCTGCTATAAACCGTTTTGTTGATCAAAGGCACAGAAAAAATATAAATAGTTACTGCATAACATAGAACTGTAAAAAAAATAACAAAACAAATTCTTCGATATAAGATGGAACTAAACATTTACGTTTCCTCTTCAGCGAATTTTTCCTGTGTCCACGTTCCTAACAGGGAAATGGAATTGTCGTCTTATCTTTTCGCCTCTAAAACTGTGCGGATTTTTTTAAGTAATGAAACAGGACTGAAGGGTTTCTGAATAAATTGTATATTATCCTCTAATATTCCATACCGGACAATCGCATCATCCGTATAACCCGACATATACAATACTTTCATTTCAGGGTAATACAACTTAAGACGCGTTACTAATTCGGGGCCGCTCATTTCGGGCATTACAATATCGGAAAGGATGAGATGGATGTCATCTTTATGTTGTTCACATTTAAGGATAGCGCTTCCGCCATGGGGCGCTTCTAATACATTGTAACCATAAACCCTTAAAACCTGGCAGGCAAGCTCTCTAACGACGTCTTCGTCTTCCGCAACTAAAATTGTCTCATTACCTCTCAGGAAATCCTGGGGACGAGCGATTTTTTCTTTTTTATCAGCGATCTCTTTAACGCATGGAAAATAAATTTGAATAACAGAACCCATCCCCAACTCACTTTGAACGGTCATATATCCGTCGTTTTGCTGAACAATTCCGTAAACGGTGGACAAGCCCAGTCCGGTGCCCTTCCCCACCTTCTTGGTTGTAAAAAAGGGTTCAAAAATGTGGTTCTGCGTCTCTTTATCCATCCCAATGCCGGTATCGCTTATGGTAAGCATTATATAAAAACCTGCCTTGATTGCCAAACCTTCACAGGTAAATGATTTTTTAAAGTTCATATTTTGCAATTCGATTGTAATCTTTCCGCCTTGAGGCATGGCGTCGCTGGCATTGATTATTAAATTCATAATAACTTGCTCAATCTGCCCAGGATCGGCTTTGATATGACCAGTTTCAGGATCTAATGAAGTAATTAATTCAATATTTTCCCCTATAAGCCGTTTTAACATTTTTTTCATATTTTCAATTAAATTGTTGATATTAAGCACATTGGGCTGTATTATTTGCTTGCGGCTGAAGGCTAATAATTGCCTGGTAAGCGACTCGGCTCTGGAAGCGGCATTTTTAATTTCTTTTATAAATTGAAACATTGGATCGTTTTTTGCTATGTCTAACATCAGTAGTCCACTATAGCCTGTGATAACTGTTAACAAATTATTAAAATCATGAGCGACACCGCCGGCTAACCTGCCAATGGCTTCCATCTTTTGTGATTGACGCAACTGCTCTTCAAGATGTTTACGCTCAGTTATGTCGCGAATAATTGCCTGTACAACCTTTTTTCCGCCTATTTCTAATAAACTTGAAGAAGCTTCAGCATTAATAAGCTCGCCGTTTTTCTTTAGAAAATCAGTTTCAAAGACCACAAAACCATCTTTTTCAATCTTCTCATCGGCATATCCGGCTTGCTCATCCGTTTCCGGCCCCCTGAGCTGCATCAATTTAAGGGATAAAAACTCTTCCTTTGTATAACCAAATATATCTACGGCCTTTTGGTTTACTTCTAAAAGGTTATTATCCAGGTCATGTATGAATATAATATCGTTTGAACTCTGGAAAAGATTACTGTATTTGTCCTTGCTCGCACGCAGAGCCTCTTCGGCAACCTTACGCTCGTTTATTTCTTCTCGAAGTTTCAAATTAACGGCGTTAAGTTTAGCGGTGCGTTCGTCTACCAATTCTTCCAGGCGGTCACGGTGTTTTCTTAATTCATCCTCCATTTCCTTGCGCTTTGTAATATCACGCACCTGCAACAGTAATGCCGGCTTGCCCAGGTATTCTATTTGTGTGCCGCTGATTTCTACAGGAACAAAGCGGCCGTCTGCCGTCAGGCTAAAACTTTCTTTATGTTTCCACTCTTCTTTAATTTTAACCGGGAAATTGCTGCTCACTCGTTCCCTTTCACCGGGAGGAACCAAATCCAGGACATTCATGCCGATCAGATTTTTACGCTCAATGCCGTGAAGGCGGCAGGCGGCAGGATTGACGTCCAGTACATTGCCCATAAGGTCTTCCACAAAGATGGCGTCCGGTGAATTTTTAAACAAATCCCTGAACCGGGCTTCACTTTCTTTCAATGTACTCATTAGTTTATCCATACGGTGGTAATCCAACCCCAGCTCCCTGCCCTTTTGGATAATGGATTGTTTTTCCTCATAGGAATACCTGCTCAATTCAATCAACAATATTTTTGTTTTATCTTTGAACAGCGCGGAGGCTTCCATGAAATACTCTTTACCGGCAGGACTTTCTTCAATCCACTGGCCTGAGCATAATTTGCCGGAAGTTTCCGATTTCCAGAAATCTTCGGCGTCTATCAGGAAATTCTCAAGAAAAGGTGAGTTCTCGCCCAGGTTTATTGTTTTATTTTTATCAAAAGAATCCGGATACAGGTTTTTCAACCAGACAGGCATAGTTCCAATTAATTGAAAAGAGTCATTACTTAATCGTTTCAGGACGGCTATATTCAAGTATTTAAAAAGATTTTTCAGTATAGAATCATTCATCAGCCTACCTCGTATGAAAAGACTTGCAAAGTTTCATTGACACCCGGCATACGCAATACAGTCGTAGAAAATAGTTTTTGAAATTGTTTGATATGTTTAAATGTGTTTCGGTCTGTATAAATTTTGTCAGGGCCTGCCTCTTGTTCAAGGCGAGCGGCAATATGCACCGCATCACCAACGGCGTTGAAAATCTTTTGCTTTTTAATGCGAATAATTCCAAAGCTTACCTGTCCTGATGTAATGCCTATTCCAATATTAAATTCAGGCCGGTTATGTTTAACATTTAATTGGTTTATTTCTTTCAAATCATCAAACATTGTTAATGCAGCCTGAACCGCATGCAATGACGACGATTCAATTGCATGCTCAAGTCCGAAGACAGCCATGAGTTTATCCCCAGCTATCTCATTAAGGGTCCCGCCTTCATCAATGATGGAGCGGGCCATAACGGTAAAATATTGTTCTAAGGTTGTAAAAAGCGATTCTGACGCGGCCTGCCGGCTATAGGCGGTAATTCCATGTATTTTCGCAAAAAGAACGGTTACGTGGCGGCGTTCACCCTTTTCCTGCAAATTGAATAAAACTTCATCTGTTTCCATACTCGTAATGAGTTGGCGCTTTTTAGATAGATTTCTGCGCAGCAGACTTAATTCGTTCGTATTTTGTTGAAGAATAGTCCAACGGCGTTCTTCTGCAGATGCATCCAACAGCAGTATCCAATACCCTTCATCAGCGGCAAAAATATGAATATCTGCGGAACGGTTGTTTTCTACTTTTACGCAGGAAAGAAATAAAAATTTTTCGTTTAAGGGAAAGAGGCCTTCTGTAAAAATCAGCGTATTTACTATGGATTCTCCTTCTGAGAGATCTTTAATCCCATAGCCCGACAATTCACCGCCCCATTTGATCAAACGCCCGTCTTTTTCTACAAAAAGATAGGCAGGGCTGCGCTTTTCTACAGTTAGATCATAAAGGTAATCTAATATCGGAGCAGGCAGGCTGATTGTTTAATCCTCCATCATTTTATTTGTCAAAGTAGTGAAAATTTCCTCCACACACCGGCCTGTTTTAGCACTGGTTTCGATTACAGCAATGCTGCCGCTTAATGCTTCATCTAATGTATTGGTATCAATTTCCCATTCCGATTTCAGGTCAGATTTGTTAATAACCACAACAAAGGGCTTTTTGCCGATGGCCTCTTCCGCTCTGTTTTGCAATATACGGGCTGTTTCCAATGTTTCTCTGCGGGTACCGTCTATCACTAAAAAATATCCCGATGCTCCCCTTAAATAGGATGTTTGTACATTTTGAAATTTGTCTTCTCCATAAATATCCCAAAGCAAAAGCTCAACTACCTGTTCATTTCTAACAACTGTTTTTTTATCAATTTTAACCCCGATAGTTGTGAAATACTTTTCAGAAAAAATTCCGGCGACATATCGTTGCACCAGACTGGTCTTACCCACGGCAAATGCACCTAACATACAAATCTTTTTTTTTATCATAGATATATCCCGTTCTTTAATCTTGAATATCACTAATAATTACACGCAAAGTTACGCAGCGGCTATTTTCATTGGCGTTTTTAGTTTCTTCATTTGAAGATTTGCCTTCGCCCATTCCTGTTGCGCTAAAATTATCCTTTTTAAGACCTTTTGCAATGAGATCTGAAAGAATATTATCTGCCCGTTGTTGGCTGAGCCTCAGGTTTGCCCGCTCTGATCCAAAGCTATCTGTATGACCGGCGATTTGGATATGAACATTTTTATCCAGCGCCCGGGCTAACTGCAGCAATCCTTTTATATCGGATACTATTTCCTTCAGCTTATTCTCATGTTCAAAAGTAGATTGGTTTGCATTAGTTTTAAACGGCAGATATTGTTTATTGATCCTTTCGCTTAATTTATCAAACTCTTTTTGTTCAAT
Source organism: Desulfobacteraceae bacterium (assembly GCA_030638305.1). The sequence continues at coordinate 3,030 of DAOWEW010000141.1, read as the reverse complement.
ATCAACAATATTGTCATCCCTGTATTGCACAGGCCAGGGTATCAACCTGGCCAGCTCCCTGGTTTCAGATATCCAGTGGTGAGAAGCTGAACCTCGCGAGAAAAGGACCCCCTCTTTTATTTCAAAATGAACGGTTTCCGGTGGATTAAGTATATTTTCGATTCTTTTCAGCATAAATGCAGGGGAAATTGAATAGTATGGTTCCAGGCGGAACACGACTTCGGCAGGATCAAGTTTGACATCTTTTAGAATTTTTAACGGATCATTGGATAGAGGATCGCGAAGCCCGGAGATATGATATTTGCCGCCATGCTTTTCGGTGGAGGTAACTACAATTCCGGGTGTTTGCTGCAATTTTTCCAGATAATGCGTCCATCGCTGATGGTCACGAAAGTGAAAAAAAGTCAAAAATCCTGTAAAAGCGACAAATACTGATAGTAATATCCATAAAACAAAGGATGACTTCTGTTTCTTTGCTTTGAGTTGAGACCGGAGACAGTCTTTAAGCTGGTTTTTTACTGCTTCAAATGGAGTGGTATCACCGGCAAAAGATTCCAAAGCTTCATTTTTCTCAAGATGAATGTTTTCCAGAGCATTCTGAAAAACCGCTCTAAGCTCCACTGGGGCGATTCCTCTGATAACGGCCGCCAGCATGGCCTGCGGGCTTTGTTCTATCCAGACTGTAAGCTCTCCAACTTCTAAAGTATTGAGTGTGTCGCCTTGTTTTGTTCTAAATGAATCTTGTACAAAATCCTGAATAGCTTTCAACATACCTGAAACCATATCCGCATCCTGAAAAACCACTGACTTGGCAATTATATTTTGAAGCAATAACCCGCTCTCTTTGTGTATAAGGAAGACCTGTTCAACCCGGTATAAAAGAGTGTGAGAAAGAATAATTTCGGCATATGATTTTCCCGTCCTGAAAGCTTCCATCCTCCATTTTAATCCTTGCCACGAAAAGCTTTGTTCAAGAGATTTATTAATAGACTGAATTATGCTTTTAAAGGTTTCAGAGATGGCTTTTCTTATAGCCGGACCAATGACAGGAAAAAGAGCGTCGGCAAAAATTTTATAATCCTTTTTAACTGAGGCCTTAACAATTCCTTCTACTGTGGGCATTAAAGCTGTTTTAAGTTTATCATCCCGGTTTGACCGCATAACAATCGCTTTGGGAAGATCCCGTCCTATATCATCTGCATGAAGTTCAGGATTATCCAAACGCTCTTGCAGTTGGCGAATTTGTTCTTGCTCGGAGCCCAGTAACAGGCTGCGCAGTTTTTCTAATTCTTCACCGGAAGGACAATTAATATTGTCCGGATCCTCAATTTTACTATCAGGCACGGATGACTTATTCATCGCCTGAACTCTTTGATTCAGGGTTTAATTTTTGGGCAAGATCATCGCTTAACCGTATAGCCATTTCAGTAAATAGTTCTGCGAGAGCGGAACGGCCAATTTTGTCTTCATGCAGTTCCCATGTTCGTTGTTCAAGTACGGCTATGGTTTCTTTCTTTTTCTTGCGGATTTCATCGGATAAATTTTTTGATTGGTCCAAAATGTCCTGACGAAGTTCTCTTGACGTTTTATTAAGCCGGTCTTGCTCGGAAGAAAGCCGGTCGCTCATCGCTTCCATCTCTTTTTTTATGTAACTTTCCAACGAGTCAAAATGCTTCTGTGTTTCATCTCTTAACGCTGAAATCTCGTTAAGCATATCTTCTTTAAGACGATTGGTTCTTTTTCCAATATCCCTCACCTGGGAGCCAAAAAGAATATCTCTTACTTTGTCTATATTTTCGCTTTCGTTTGAATCTGTAGAAGAAGCCTGAAGTTTTAAAGATTTTTTGTTTTTTTCTTCGTCTTTTTTCATAAATTTTCTCCAGTTCACGTAAAATGTTTATGATAGATTTTATACTCGTGAAAGAAAATTTTCCAATACAAATATTTTCCTTCTGCGAAAAAACACAGGACTTTCTGCTATTGATATTGCTTTTAAATTATCATATCCGGAAACAAACCAAGGCTCTTTGCAAGATGGAACTTTCCATGTCCAATTCGGCGTTTCAATTCCTATCTCATCACATAAATACTCTATCGTTGAAGCTAATAGTGAATCAATATTTTCATCATTTAAGGAGAAAGGCTTTTCTATCAGACTATGATCACGCGTACGACGTAAATCATCGACAAATTCCATCTCTTAGCATATTTCATCTCTTCCTTAGTATTTATCAATCCTTTTTGTATTTCAGCACTAGCTTTTTTCAGATCATCATTGCTCATACTCTGCTTCTTAGCCCATTATTCAAATGTTTTATATTTAATATATTCTCATATTTATGGCTACTCCTCACTCTAATACTATAATGTTCACCTTTTCAAGAATATTATATGAGTCAGACGTACCTGCTTGCACGCCTTTTGGATGTTGCGGACTGACGAATCTTTTCGGTAACCCTGGCAAGCTTTTCTTGCAATGCTTTTTTCTTTTCTTGCGCCTTTTCCAGATCCATTCTATAGTAATAAAAATTGAAATTCCATTTCTATGCCCCGTTCCTAAGTAGTGAAAACTACATGTTTCAGAAGGGTAGTAGGTAGATATGCAAAATAAAAATAGTGTTTTCAAAAACGGAAGCGTGTGGCTGAAAGCTGATTTTCACCTTCATACAAGAGCTGATAAGGAATTTAAATATGATGGTAATGAAAATGAGTTTATAAATAATTACATCAAACAGCTCAAGGAAAATGATGTTGGAATTGGCCTGATTACAAATCATAATAAATTTGACTTGGGCGAATATAAAGCTCTTAAAAAGAAAAGCCTTAAGGAAAACATTTATTTGTTGCCGGGTGTGGAGCTTTCCGTAAATGACGGCTCAAACGGCATACATTGTTTAATTGCTTTTGATTATGATTCCTGGTTAAAAAATGGTGCTAACTTTATCGAACAATTTCTTAATTCCGCATTTGAAGGTGTTGCCAATCGTGAAAATAAAAACACCCCGTGCAAATACAGCCTTTCCGATTTAT
>DAOWEW010000175.1 GCA_030638305.1 Desulfobacteraceae bacterium | reverse complement strand
ACAGAAAAAATCACACGCCTTCAAAAACAGGCTTCAAAATGCTATCGGAATGCAGATATTTTTGTTGAGCATGGCTTTGTGCGGGTTAATTGTGATTTCCGCATGTATGGGATACATCCAGCTTTCTTTTGTTGATGTGGCGAAAATTATTGTTGCTAAAATATTCGGGCAAACGAGTCTGCTTGAAGGAATGGATAAAATTTTCTCTGTAGTTGTGATAGAGGTGCGTTTGCCGCGCATATTAACGGCCGCAGCGGTAGGGGGAGGGCTGGCAATATCGGGCGCTGTTTTTCAAGGCATTCTGCTTAATCCTCTCGCTGATCCATACACACTGGGAGTATCTGCAGGCGCCGCCCTTGGAGCTTCCCTGGCATTTTTTTTTAACATCGTACTTTTTGATCAAATTGGCCTGGGCGGATGTTCCATCCCTGTTTTTGCTTTCATAGGCGCTGTCGGAACCTTGTTTTTCGTTATCTATCTTTCATCTTCCAGGGGCGGTTTTTCTTCCAACAACCTGATTCTTTCCGGTATCATTGTTGCAGCCATTTTATCAGCAGGAATAAGTTTCTTAAAACACGTGGCTGACGAGCAGGTTTCAATAATCATCTTCTGGCTTATGGGAAGTTTTGCTTCAAGAACATGGGCGGATGTTTTTATGACATCTTCATTTTTATGCCTCGGGTTTTTAATCATTATTTTTTATGCAAGAGATCTTAATTTAATGTCTCTCGGCAGCAGAACAGCTTCTTCCATGGGTGTGGACACCGGAAAGTTGACACTTATTCTTCTTGTTACTGCATCGCTAATAACTGCTATCTGTGTTTCCGTATCGGGAATTATAGGATTTGTAGGACTTCTGGTTCCTCATATGGTGAGATTTTTAACCGGCCCGGATAATCGAAAACTTATTCCGGTTTCAATGCTGGCCGGATCTATACTATTATTGTGTGCTGATACAGTAACCAGGGCAATCCTTTCCAGCGAAATACCAATAGGTGTGCTTACAGCATTGATAGGCGGGCCTTTTTTCTGCTATATTTTCCGAAAAAGACAGGCGGCAGTGACAGATAATTGAATATGACCTTTGAAATTGAAAAACTGTTATTTTTTTATGAAGAGAGGAGGGTAATAGACGACCTTACTATTAACATTGAAACAGGGAAATTTTACGGGATAATAGGTCCAAATGGTTGTGGAAAAACTACCCTTATTGATCTTATTACAAAACACAAGAAGCCTGTATCCGGAAACATCACTTATAAAGGGAAAGATCTTTCTTTATATTCAAAAAAAGAATTATCAAGAGAAATAGCCCTGGTACCTCAGAATTTTTATATAAATTTTCCGTTTACAGTTAAAGAAATAGTCATGATGGGACGATATCCATACATTCCCAGGTTTTCTGTTCCGTCTCCGGAAAATTACAGGATTGTATATGATATTATGAAAAAGACCGGAATTTATAAATTCAAGGATCGCTTTATTACGGAACTTAGCTCAGGAGAGAGGCAGCGAATAGCTTTTGCCAGGGCACTTGCTCAGGATACGCGGGTTCTGATTTTAGATGAAGCAACCTCAAACCTGGATGTTAATTATTCTTTAAACCTTCTCAACATTGCAGCACAAAGGGTTAGTAAAGAAAAAAGGACTGTGATCGCTGTGCTGCAAGACATTAATCTTGCGGCAATTTTCTGCGACTATCTGTTATTTATAAAACAGGGAAGTATTGCTGCCCATGGAAATACTGATGAAATTTTAAACCGGGATACGCTTCAATCTGTTTTTAATGTAAATGCAAAAGTATATTTTGAACCCTATTCCGATTCCATGCAGGTTGTTTTTAAAAAATAAGCCATGAATATTTCTTATTTGCGATATATAAAAGTACTGATTATTATTTTATTTTATTTGCCTGCTGAAATTCATGCAAAAGACTATGCAAAACCTTTTTGTGTTACAAGTGAAAAGACTGTAGTTGATCAAAATGGCAGAAGGATTCTAATTGAAAAAAAGTTTTCACGCATTATTTCTCTTTACGGCGCACATACTGAAAATCTTTTTGCATTGGGGCTGAATAAAGAAATAATCGGTGTCTCCAGGCATGAGGTTTTTCCTCCTGAAGCTATGAAAAAGGCTGTTTTCTCATATCGTGATGATCCGGAAAAATTTCTATCAGTTAACCCGGATCTAATTTTGATAAGGCCAATGATTGATCGCGGATATCCTGACCTTGTGGCCAGACTTGAAAAAAGCGGTATAACGGTCGTATCTTTGCAGCCCGGCACAGTTGATGATATGTTCAATTACTGGATGGTACTTGGAATTCTTACAGGAAAACAGGAAAATGCATCAAAAATGATCAGGGATTTTAAAGAAAGCATGTCTGTTTTTAAATCATTAACAAAGGCTTTGGGCAGAAAAAAAAGAGTCTATTTTGAGGCTATACACAGCAAAATGAAGACTTTTTCACCCAGTTCAATGGCGATCTTTGCGCTTGAAACAGCAGGGGGAATAAACATTGCCAAGAATGCAAAATCGGTAAGAGGTACAAATATAGCTGCTTACGGAAAGGAGCGCATATTGTCTAAAGCTTGTGAAATAGATGTTTATCTTGCTCAATCCGGTGCTATGAACCGCCCGACAATATCTCTTATTAAAAAAGAACCGGGCTTTAAAATAATAAAGGCAATAAAAGAAAAGAAAATATATATTATTGATGAGGCTATTGTATCACGACCGACTTTAAGGCTTCTTATTGGAATACAGAAAATCGGAAAAATTCTTTATCCTGATGTTTTCAGTGAAGATGCTTTGTATCCTTAGCCTTTATTTTGCTTGAGACATAAGGAACGTGGACGAAATAACTTCACCAACTATGCATCACAGCTTCAGGCCACCTTTGCCCGATCTCAAATCACAAAAATATTGAAATAGCTCGCTATTCCATCAACTTTTGTGATCTGAGATCGAACAAATCTGACCCAAATCTGTGCGCCTACTTGGGGAAGTTAATTCGTCCACGTTCCTAAACAAGAAAGAGATTAAAATTATGAAACCTGATGAAATTGAAAAATTAAGTTTTAAGATTATTGATGATGAGGCCGGCAGGCATGACTTCCCACCAGATCAGTGGTCTATCGTACGAAGGATGATACATACATCTGCTGATTTTGAATATATGGAATCTGTTCGCTTCCACAAACATGCCATATCCAGGGGGCTGGAAGCTATAAGAAACGGAAAAAATATTATCACAGATACCAACATGGCAAAAGCAGGAATTCGTAAAAGCGATCTTGAACGATTCGGCACAGAAGTCAAATGTTTTATGACTGATCCGGAAGTTGGCAGGATTGCATTAAAAACCGGAATTACCAGGGCAAAAGCAGCAGTTGATGCAGCAATATCTGATATGAAAGACGGTATTTATGTAATAGGGAATGCTCCCACAGCCCTTTTGCGGCTTATTGAACTCGTAAAAAGAAAAAAGGCAAAACCTGCTCTGATCATAGGGCTTCCAGTGGGGTTTGTAAACGCAGCAGAATCAAAAGCCAACCTCATCGAAATGGACCAACCCTATATTTCTAATATTGGAAGAAAGGGCGGTTCAAACATTGCCGCAAGCGTGGTAAATGCCCTGGCAAAACTGGTATAGACTTTCCAGGCCGCCGAATTACCGGACACTTATTATTGCAAAGCAGAAAAAATGACTAAACAAAAAATTCTGGTGAACAGGATGTTTAAATAATCTGCGAAAATCTGCGTAATCTGCGGATATGAATTAAACTTAGGTTAAAACATACATGAAACAGGTATCTGTAATCGGAATGGGACTTACTCCCGAAGATCTTACCACAAAGCACCTGAAATTGATAAAAGATGCTGATGTTCTAATAGGAGGAAAACGGCATCTCGAATATTTTAAGGATAATACGGCAGATAAAAAAGAGATCAACAAAGATATTAAAGGTATTATCAATTATATAAAAGCCAGGATGCGCAAAGAAAATGTTGTAGTGCTTGCATCGGGCGATCCGCTGTTTTTCGGTATTGGTTCCCTGGTGATTGAATCCCTGGGTTCTGACGATGTTGTGATATATCCGAATATTTCTACTGTTGCTGCGGCTTTTTCCAGGATAAAGGAGCCATGGAATGATATTTCAGTTGTAAGTTTGCATGGCAGGAATAGTGAAAGAGAACTTTTCAGCAAACTTGACACAAACAAAAGCGTAGCGGTCTATACAGATCCACAAAAAAATCCTGCATGGCTTGCCAAACGTTTGCTTGAAAAAGGGATTAAAGACATAAAAATGTGCATTTTTGAGCAGCTTGGAACTGAATCTGAACGTTTTGACTGGTATGAACCGGGCCAGGCTGCAGATATGAATTTTTCACAACCCAACCTGATTGTATTAAAACGACATTCGTTTCAATCTGAAGAGAATAAGAACCTTCACCTTGGCATGCCGGATAATTGGTATGAACACCAGAAAGGTCTTATTACAAAATCAGAGGTTCGTGCCATTACAATTTCCAAGCTTTGTATTTCAGATAATCATATATTGTGGGATCTGGGAGCAGGTTCGGGTTCTATTTCAATCGAAGCATCTCTTTTCATAAAAAAAGGCAGGATATTCTCGGTTGAGCAAAATTCGGACAGGATCAACAATATTAAGGCAAATAAAAAGCGATTTAATGTAAAAAATCTGGAAGTTGTGCAGGCTGTTCTTCCGAACGGTCTTGAGGATCTACCTGAACCTGACCGGATATTTATCGGTGGCGGCGGCAGAAATTTGGCGAAAATCATAGATACAGCTTCAGAGTATCTAAAGCCTGACGGAGTTATAGTAATAAATACCGTTATCCTGTCGAATGTTGAAGCCGCTCTTAAAACACTTAAAAACAAAGGATTTAAAACAGATATAGTGTTAGTCCAGATTCATCGTGGACAGGATATGCCATGGGGAGAACGGCTCGAAGCATTGAATCCTGTGTGGATCATTTCTGCAATTAAAAAAGGGCTACCCGCTTAAAGCGGGACACTGAATTTTGAGGAGTTGGGAATATGACTAAACTTTCGAAGCGATTGCCTGACGATTACGCAGCGCTTCTATCAGAAGTGAAGGAACGGGTGCGTGCCGCCCAGTACGAAGCCCTCAAAGCAGTTAACAAGGAACTGGTCACACTCTACTGGGATATTGGAAAACTGATTGCCGAACGGCAGACCAACGCTGACCATGGCGCCGCTATCGCCGAGCAGCTTGCCGTAGACCTGCGACAGGAGTTTTCCGGCGTTAGCGGCTATTCCCGCAGAAATGTATTCTACATGCGGAAATTTTACCTCGCATACTGCGACCTGCCAAAAGTGCAACCCCTGGTTGCACAAATCGGTTGGACCCATAACCTGAACATCTTCCAGCGTTGCAAAGATCCTCTGGAACGTGAATTCTACATCCGCATGACCCGAAAGTTCGGCTGGTCGAAAAATGTATTGATTCACCATATCGAAAACCAGAGCTACGAAAAGACTTTGCTCGGCCAGACCAATTTCGATAAAACGCTGACGCCTGGCCAGCGCGCACAGGCGAAACTTGCAGTGAAAGATGAATACACCTTCGACTTTCTTGAAATGGGCGAAGAGCATTCCGAACGTGAGCTGGAGCGTGCTCTTATCTTGCGGATTGAGGATTTTCTTCGCGCAATGGGCGGGTTGTTTGCATTTGTCGGCAGCCAGTTTCGTCTTGCCGTAGACGATAAGGAATACTTCATTGATCTGCTGCTCTATCACCGCCGCCTCAAATGCCTTGTTGCCATCGAACTAAAGATTGGCGAGTTTCAACCGGAATTCGTAGGCAAGATGCAGTTCTATCTAACCGCTTTGGACCGGCAGGTGCGAGAGGAGGGTGAAAATCCCTCCATCGGTATAATCCTTTGCAAGGAGAAGAAGCGCACTATTGTCGAATATGCCCTGCACGATTCCCGCAAGCCCATCGGCGTGGCAACCTATCGCATGTTTAAGCGCCTGCCCAGGGAACTTAAAGGGCAACTGCCGTCACCCGCTGAAATCGCTGAGCTGCTGGAGGGCGTGAAATGAACGAATACCGCCTTAAAGCGGGACAATTCCTTAAGAGGATTTACAGGATGAATTTTGATATTTTAATCCTGAATATCCTGTTAATCCTGTCGAAAAAGTCTTTTTGAAAGGCTTGAATTGTTATAATATGAAAACCGAATCAACTATTAAAAATCAAGATCAATGTACTCTGAAACCTGTAATATTCGCCGGGGCAGGACCTGGTGATCCCGAATTGATAACGGTTAAGGGACAACAGGCGCTTGCTGATGCCGACTTTGTTATTTATGCAGGTTCTCTTGTGCCTGAGGCTGTATTAAAATGGACAAAACCGGAAACAAGGGTTTTAAACAGCGCTTCCATGCATCTTGAAGAAATTATTGATGAAATTGAAAAAGCGTATAAAAAAGGAAAACAGGTAGTTCGCCTTCATACCGGAGACCCCAGTCTTTATGGCGCTATCTTTGAACAGATGGCACAGTTAGATAAAAAATCTATCCCCTGTAAAGTCATTCCCGGAGTAACTGCTGCATTTGCCGCTGCAGCAGCCATGGGAATAGAATATACTCTGCCTGAAGTTTCACAAACACTTATTTTAACCCGCATGGCCGGCAGAACACCTGTGCCTGAAACTGAAGCGCTGGAATTACTTGCAGAACATAAAGCTTCCATGGCAATTTATCTTAGTATATCCATGGTTGATAAAGTGGCAATGGTTCTTGAAAAAACATATGGAAAACATGCGACCTGCGCTGTTGTTTATTGTGTCAGTCAGCCTGAAGAAAAGATAATTTTTACAAGCCCCGGAGAATTGCCGGAAATAGTAAGAAAAGAAAAAATAACAAGACAGGCTCTTATTATCGTAGGAAATGTCCTGGATATCGGCAAACACAAAGAAAAATACAAATCAAAACTATATGACAAAAAATTTTCACACGGGTTTAGAAAGAAACAAAATAATAAAATCGCCCTGTGGGCCATTACGCCCAAAGGAGCGCTGCTTGCCCGGAAAATTGCAAAAAGCCTGCCTGATGCAAGATTGCGGCTCTCTGCTGATCTGGGCATATTTGATATTCCGGCCTCTTGTTTTGAAAGACTCTCTGATGCTATTGTTAGTGACTTTCATGCATACACAGGACATGTTTTTATAATGTCAACGGGAATTGTAGTCAGGCTTATTGCTTCCTGTATCCAGAACAAAACAACTGATCCGGCAGTTGTGGTGGTTGATGAAACCGGCAGACATGCGGTAAGTCTTCTTTCCGGTCATCTCGGCGGAGCCAATTCTCTTGCGATAAAGGTTGCCGGGTTAACAGGGGCTGAACCCGTGATAACCACAGCTACGGACGTGAACCAGGTGCCTGCCATTGATCTGCTGGCAAAACAGCATAATCTTTTTATAGAAAATCCTGAAGCTATAAAAAATATAAATATGGCCTTTATTACCGGGAAAAAGTTTTACCTTCATGATCCATACAAACTTCTTCGTGACAGTCTCGGTTCATCAAATATTCTTACAGATTTTAAGAAAACACAAATTACGGGAAATGAAGATATGCCCGGTGTATTTATAGATGACACTCTAACTGATCTTTCAAAAAAAATGCTGATATTAAGACCCGGATCACTTGTTGCAGGAATTGGATGCAACAGAAATACAACCATGAAGGAAATTAAAGAATTTTTTGAAAAAGTGCTTGAAGAATCGAAACTCGCCATATACAGCGTAATACGTATCGCAACGATTAATTTAAAAGCAGATGAACTTGGGCTGATAGCGCTTGCAAAAGAACTCAATCTTCCCATTAGTTTTTACAACAAGGACGAATTAAACCGGGCAGACGGTATTAAATCACCATCCGATATGGTGGAAAAACATACAGGAGCAAAAAGCGTATGCGAAGCAGCCGCAATTCTTGCATCAAAAAACGGGAAACTGATTGTGACAAAACATTCGACCCGAAATGTCACAGTGGCCATCGCCAGAATACCCTTTATATCGTAGGAATAGGTCCGGGAAGTTATGATCATCTGTCCAAACGGGCAACAGATGTTCTTGAATCAGTGGATACTATTGCAGGATATACCACCTATATAGATCTGATACATCCTTTTATTAAAGATAAGAATATAATCAGCACGCAAATGACCAAAGAGGTAAAACGTGTGAGAGCCGCTATTGATGTCGCTCTTACTGGAAGATCATGCGCAATTGTTTCGAGCGGTGATCCAGGGATTTATGCCATGGCCGGGCTTGTTTTTGAGATATGCAAAAAGGAGAATATTCAGGTCATACCTCTTTTTTCAAAGAAAATGGCTTTGAATGAAAAACCTGCATTAACAGTTGAAGTTGTTCCCGGAATACCAGCGCTTTGCGCTGGTGCATCCCTTCTTGGAGCACCATTAAGTCATGATTTTGCATCCATAAGCTTAAGTGATCTTTTGACTCCCTGGGAACTTATTGAAAAACGCATAGAAGCTGCTGCAAGTGCGGATTTTGTAATTGTTTTGTATAACCCTAAAAGTAAACGAAGAAGCCGGCAGCTCGAAACAGCACAAAAAATTATATTAAAATACAGGGATAAAAAAACCCCGGCCGGAATTGTTGTAAGCGCCATGAGAAAAGATGAAATGGTAACAATTATTCCCCTTGAAGATCTTCACAAAGCAGACGTAAATATGCAGACAATAATCTTTGTCGGAAACAGCACATCGTTTACTTACCTGGATTTTATGGTTACACCAAGAGGGTATAAAGGAAAGTATTTATAGCTCACAAGGTACTTGTTTTCGTTTAAGAGGCTTTTTATGAAGTGTAGATCGTTGATGATTCAGGGGACAGCATCACATGTAGGAAAGAGTATTTTAGTTGCTGCATTCTGCCGGATACTCAGGCAGGACGGGTATAATGTGGCGCCCTTTAAGGCACAAAACATGGCTCTCAACTCTTTCATCACAAGAACCGGCGGAGAGATGGGTAGGGCACAGGTCGTACAGGCTGAGGCAGCAGGCGTGGATCCGGATGTAGATATGAATCCTGTATTGATAAAACCGAATACGGATGTGGGAGCCCAGATTATAATTCATGGCAGAGTTTATGAAAACATGTCTGCAAGTTTGTATCATAAGTTCAAAAAACATGCCCGTGAGTTTGTCAGAGAGAGTTTCCAAAGATTGAGCGAAAAATATGATTTCATAATAATAGAGGGCGCAGGATCCCCTGCGGAGATAAATCTGCGGGAAAATGATATCGCCAACATGGGGATGGCTGAAATTGCGGACTGCCCGGTTATACTGGCAGGAGATATAGACAGGGGCGGGGTGTTTGCCTCACTTGTCGGCACTATTGAGCTACTTACGGAAGATGAGAGGCAGCGCATTAAGGGCTTCATCATTAACAAATTTCGCGGTGATATCTCATTATTAAAACCGGGACTCGATTTTCTGGAGGAAAAGACGGGAATCCCTGTACTGGGGACCATACCCTATTTTAAAGATATTTATATACAGGAAGAAGATGGCGTGTCGCTGGATAGCTCATTAATTCCTTCAGGGGGGAATGGAAAAATTGATGTTGCTGTTGTTCGTCTTCCACACATCTCCAATTTTACAGACTTTGACCCTTTTAAAAGAGAGCCAGGTGTTAACCTCAGGTATGTTAATCATGGTGAAAAAATAGGCAATGCCGATGTTGTTATCATCCCGGGCAGTAAAAACACCATTGATGACCTGAATTATTTGCATAATAGTGGCTATGTTCAGGAGATCTTAAGACATCACAGAAACGGCGGATCAGTCGTGGGAATCTGTGGAGGTTATCAGATGCTTGGTGAATATATTGAAGACCCTTATCACATTGAAACCTCTCTCGAAAGTATAAACGGCATTGGCCTTTTGCCCGTGAGAACACTTATAGAAAAGAAAAAAATAACAAGTCAGGTCACAGCAAAAATTCACCGATTGAACCGGTTTTTTAAAAATGCAGAAGAACTGACGGGCTATGAAATACACATGGGAAAAACGGAATTGCGGAGCAAGCAGTATATGTTTCAGTATATGTTTAAAATTATTCAAAAGGGACTGGAAAAAACTTCTGCTTCCGACGGATTTATATCCGAAGATGGCAGAGTCTGGGGAACATACATCCATGGCATTTTCGACAATGATGGCTTTCGTCAGGATTTCATCAAACAGGCAAGACTGACAAAGGGCATATCCGTGCATTCTGAAAAACATAATTCTTTCAGCTTTCAGGAGTTTAAAGAGATACAATATGACGAGCTGGCTGCGCTTGTCAGAAAAAGTATCAATATGGAAGCTTTTTACAAGATTTCGGGGTTAAGATGAAAGGATTGATCGTGGCAGGCACACACAGTGGCTGTGGTAAAACCACAATAGCCATGGGGCTTATGGCGGCTTTCAGGAAACGGGGAATGAAGGTCGCGCCATTTAAAGTGGGGCCGGACTTCATTGATCCCGGTTTCCATAAGAAGATCTGTGATCATTCCTCCCGAAATCTTGATGGCTGGATGCTTTCAAAAGAGTATAACAAGGAAGTGTTTTACAAAAACAGTTATTCCTGTGGTGTAGCTATTATTGAAGGTGTGATGGGTCTTTTTGATGGGTATGAAGGCAGATCGGAAGCAGGTTCCACTGCCGAGATAGCTAAGTGGCTATCCCTTCCGGTCCTTCTGATTGTGGACGCCAGGGGTATGTCCCGAAGTGCGGCGGCCATGATATATGGATTCGAAAACTTTGACAGGGAATTGAAATGGGCAGGAGTTGTTTTGAACCGTCTTGGAAGTAACAGACATCTTCAATTTATTCGTGAAGCTTTTGAAGACCATGTTAACATTCCCCTGCTTGGTGGTCTCATAAGGGAAAGCTGGTTAAGTTTACCGGAAAGGCACCTCGGCCTTGTCACACAGGATGAAAACCCTATGCAACCTGACTATATTGATCAACTGGCCGACCTGATCGAGAATTCGCTGAATCTGGACCTGCTGCTGGACAATCTGCCTGAACTTGATGTCCGAAAAGTTTCTAAAAAACCGGAATTACACAACAGGTATCCTGTTAAAATCGGGGTTGCAAGGGACGAAGCATTTTGCTTCTATTATCAGGATAATTTTGATCTTCTTAAGCGATACGGCGCTGAATTAGTCTTTTTTTCTCCGCTGCATGATCGTTTTCTACCGCAGAACATTGATGGACTCTACCTTGGAGGGGGGTATCCAGAGCTCTTTGCAGAAAAACTCTCAAAAAATAGAGATCTATTGGAAAAGATTAAACAACTCGGTAACAACGGTTTCCCCATCTATGCCGAATGCGGAGGTTTTATGTATTTAACCGAGGGGATTGAGGATAAATCACACTTCTTCTATCCAATGGCAGGGATATTTCCTGTAAAGATTATGATGCTTGATCAATTGAAAGCGCTCGGCTATAGAGAGATTACCCTGAAGACATCCAATCTTCTCGGAAAACCTGGAGAGAAAATAAGAGGACATGAATTTCACTATTCAGAGATTAAGAAAATCACCGAAAAGATTGACCCCGTCGTTGATCACAACGGTGTAAACCTTGTTTATCGGCTTAGTGATAGGCCGGGACTGAAAATCACTGAAGAGGGATACATGAAGAAAAATGTCCTGGGAAGTTATGTTCATCTTCATTTTGGAAGCAATCCACAGATTGCTGAGAATTTTGTTAGATTTCTTGCTGAGAAAAAATGAAACATAAGGTAAACTTTATGAAATTGGTGTAAGCTCCGGTGATTCTGAGCTGATACCATTAAAGTCCGTTCGCATTTTTATTGACATATTCAGGGAAAAATGTATTATTAAAAAATTAATTTCAGGTGCCTTTAAGGCATAAAAGGGAATCCCGTGAAAATCGGGAGCGAGCCCGTCGCTGTAATCGGGGACGAAAACCGAAAAATGCTACTGTCCGGTTTAAGCTGGATGGGAAGGCGCGGTAAGTAGTATGATCCGAAAGTCAGAAGACCTGCCTGAAATATAGTTTGTGCCCGAACGAAAACTAGAAAATTTTTTCAAGTTCTAAGGAAGGCGCAAATTTTAACCGCAGAAATACACGAGGTATTTTGAGGATTAAAATTTAAGCCTGACGCAGAAATTGGAAAAATTAGCAGTTTTCGTTCAGGCACTAATTTGGCAACCTCGCGGACAGTGGAGCCAATCATTAAAAATCTGAGGATAAAAAAGGGATATCCCCGGATCGATTAATTTCGATTTGGGGATTTTTTGTGGAGATTGATGTCAATGCTAAAACAACTATGGATAACCGGTGCCCTGGTTGCTTTTTGTATTTTTGGGATAAAAGCGGGTTTGGGTCTGGGGGCTCAGATATACAACATGACCGTTCCCCCCGGTAAAAAAGTCATCTTGCTTGTTGGATGCTTTTCTGCCTATCTGATCCTTTTCCTTGGCCTGTATAATGTGATTACCCATTACGGCAGATTGTTTTATTTCGCAGGGGCTCTGGGGCTTTTTTTGTGGGGAGTCAGGCTGCTTTTTCAAAACCCTGCTGAACATAATCATCTTTCCCTTGGGGCCGGCCTGTTTCTGATTTTGCCCGGTCCTGTGTGCGCTACGGTAATCTTTCTTAACCTGATCCTTGCATATTCGCTTTTTACCTTATCACCATTGTTAACTACGTTGATCCTTTTTGCTCTTTTCAGCGGCATTGTTTTTGTTACATCTGCTATTATTTTTCCCTTTCGCCATAAAATCGGTTCCTGGAATTCTTTTCTGGGTTTGTCCATGGCTTTAATTGGCCTTTACTTCTTTTTTACTTTTCTCATAACACCCATCTATCCGGAAATAAAAGCTGCATTTACCATGGCCACTTCCAACAGTCCGGTAAGCCAGATAGACCTTTTTCACACGGCTATTCTCGGAGTGATTATCTTTACTCTCGGATGTGCCGGATTCATAAAAATTTACTTTGCAAAAGGAGAAATTAAGTGAATATTTTTCCAGCGTTTCAAACTATCCTGTACACAATTTCAACTGCCTTGCTCTACCCTGTGGTGATCCTGCTTATTTTTCTTTGCCTGGGGCTGATGGTATATGCCGGAGGATTTCTGGCTGAACTGGTAAAGCGGAAACATTTCCGTTCCGACAGGCACCTGGCGAATTTTTTGGAGGATATTAAAAATGCAGAATGTCTGCCACCTGAACTATCCGAAAATCTACCTCTTCACGTTACAAGCTATGCAAATGCATTAAACAATATTGTCCATGGTGGTATTTTGTTCCGTGATGAAAAAATTGAAGACCTGAATCAACGGAAGGAACATTCACTTGCAAGAGAGGTTGATAAAATACGTCTTATCGTACGCATAGGGCCGAGTCTGGGGCTTATGGGAACATTAATTCCTATGGGTACCGGTCTGGCCGGATTAACCCAGGGAAATATGGCCCAACTTTCATCCAGCCTTATTCTGGCCTTTACAACCACGGTTGTGGGTCTGGCTCTTGGAATCACAGCCCATTTTTTTTCTGTGGTTAAAGAACGCTGGGTCACTGATGATATGCGTCATATAAACCTGATAACGGAAGCTATGACTAATGATAATTGATAAATGACTAATGATAAATGATAAGAGATTTAAATGAAATACCTGAAAAATAGCAGAACAATACGATCTCAAAAAGCAAAACAGGAAGATCCTT
>DAOWEW010000176.1 GCA_030638305.1 Desulfobacteraceae bacterium | reverse complement strand
GACATAATAACATCCTGATTTTATGTCGAAATTACTTGTCAAAATTCAAGTCTCAAAAATTACTACCGCAACATATTGTAGTAATAAATTCTGAACCCACCATATGAACAGCATTGCATGAAAAACATCCCGAGAGTGCTCAAATATAGGCTCAGATCACAAAAATTGATGGAATAGCGAGCTATTTCAATATTTTTGTGATTTGAGATCGGACAAAGGCGGCCTGAAGCTGTGATGCATAGTTGCGGAAGTTAATTCGTCCACGTTCCTTAGGCACTTTAATATACTTTAGCTCACTTTAGGCACTTATGTTCGCACCGAAGCTGCTCTAATTCAAAATCTGACTTTAATCTGACACATATTGGCGCTACGACTTGACGTCAAGTTAGGGTATGCTTCAATCTGACACTATTGAAATGTGGGGGAAAGGCAAAGGAGGGTATAATGACAATAATAGGGCGAGAAGCATGACCTTTAACCGTATTTATGAGGTTAAAGTAACTGTTTCTGTACCGTTGGACTTCAAACCTCTCTATCTACTTATTTGATTAGCGTGAACTCCATATTCTGAAGCCAATTCTGACATTGTTTTCTGACCCTTTTATTGCATCAAGGGCAATTCTTGCCTTCAATTCCTTGCTATATTTTTTTTCTACCCATTAGGATTGCGGCAAATCGATTACTTGACTATCCGGTCGCTTGGGTATATAGTAATAATGCTTTTTAAAAAGCATAATTGCTATTGGCAGTGCTTGATACACGAAAATTTTATGGCTTCGAAAAAGAAAAAACATAAAAAAGCTCGCAATAAAAAGTCGCATCTGGATATTAAAAAGGTGTCTTTGCCTCAGCTTATAAATCAGGGCAAACAGTTTCTGGATGCTGGAAAAGCTAGAGACGCTCTTTCTTCATTAAAACTGGCAATTAAAAAGGGCGCTCCGTTAGACGACATAAAGCCAATACTGTTCAAGGCCTATCTTTTACGGGAATTCCAACTCAGACAGAAAGGGATGAGTGTAGAAGCAGATTCGATCCATTGTCAGGCCGCAGCCTTTATGCCAACGTACGACAAGCTTTCCGACAACGATCTGCTTGCCTTTATGAAAGGCGCTTCCATTGAAGATTCGATAAGTGCCTATAACGGATATATCAGGAAAAATAGCTGTTCCAGCGTCATAGAGCAATATCTTGCAGGGCAATTTATTATTCACCGTCAATGGGACCTGCTGGACAACCTTGATGAGATGGTGCTGCTGAAAAAAGATGCCGCTCCTGTTTCTCGGGCAGCCGAGTTTATGCACAGTGGTGATTGGGAATCTGCTCTGGCCTGCCTGAAGCCTGTATCAAGAACCTCTCCTTTTGCTTCTGCACGCATGTTTTGTCTTGCTATGGTATCTTTTTATAATGAAGACGATTCCGGTATGCAGCGAGCGCTCTCCATGATTCCAAAGGAATTTCCCCTTTACGGAGTGGTAAAAAAACTGAAACAAGATCCTGCCGATCTTCCCTGCCTGTGGGAAGGTCCGGTAAATACTGAAAAAAGAATTGCCGAAGCCCTTGAACATCTGAAAAAAAAGCGTTTTAAACATGCAGCCAGTCAATTTAAAAGCATTGCCGGATCAATTTATCCTGATGATTATGATCGTGCGCTGTTTCATCTTCTCGAACTGGTCTGGCCATTTACCCGGAACAACACTATCTATGCCTATGAATATGTTCGTCTTATCAAGCGGTTGCTTCCTGAAAACCAGTCTGATCTTCTAAGTGCGAAAACCGAATATTTTGCGTTTGATCAGCCATTAATTAACACCGGCCGGTATCTTATGCTGATGGATACAGAATTTCCTGACCTGGAACACGCCCGGATTGCTCACGCGCTGATTCTACTGCATGCTGTTGAAAGAATCCGCAAAGAAAACTTTTTCGTTCAAAGCTTACGATGTGACTTTGGACGCCTTGGACCGGTGTTGGGAATTATTGCTTCCGACAACTCTGATGAATTTCTAATCAAGATGATATTAAAGGCAATCCAGTTAGATCCTGAAAGCCGGCGCGGCTATGAATTGCTGGCAACTCTGCCATACTATTCCAGGAAGACAAAAAATCTAATGGAAGAAGGGTTAAGGCAAATGCTGGACTATTTTCCGGATGATCCGTTTCCCTGCCTGGAACTGTCCACCCTTTACTACGAAAAAAATGCGTTTCGCAAAGCCGAAAATATCTTGCAAGAGGCTATGAAGCGTGCTCCCCATGACAGCAGAGTTATTGACCGGCATGTGATTTCGCTGCTGATTTCTGCCGATAACTGCATCAAGAGGAAAAAACTTCACCTGGCATCAAGAGATATTGAAAAAGCCGCTGCATTGAGCGGTAAAGCTACTCTGCCGCTGGTAGTTGAAAAACAGATACTGTTTCAACTCACGGAACATGGGCAATTGTCTCTGTTCGACGGCAAGGTTGTAAGCGATGCAGGAAATGTCAGATCAATTATTGACAAGGCTGTTGCACACCTGTCTCATTTCGAACAAATAAGTACAATAGCTATGTTGATTCTGGATGCGACAGGCAGATTTCCCGAATGGAATAAAAAGATCTTCACGGAATTGGACAAAGCGTTCCGGCATTATGCTAAATCAATAAAAGATTTATCTTCCGCACATATTGTTAGTTTGCTCAATCCGCTGAGTAAAAAGGTGCGGCCTCTTACCGGTTCAAGACATATTGCCGGTGTCATTTTAGAGCGTTCTAAAAATATTCTCCAATATATTGATGACGTTGATATTATTCCTGTCCTTGATATCCTTGTTGATGCTGATCTGTTTAAGCCGGCTCTGAATGAAATAAAACGCAGGATAAAAAAAGCCGGAGGAAGAATAAAGATATTGCTCGAATTTTACCAGGTTGTGATCCAGCATCTGACAGAAAACAGGTTCGAGGATCTAAAAGATTTTCAGAAGATAAAGGACAAAACTTCAGAATCGGATCAGGAATCGCTTCGAGCTGCATCAAGACGACTTGCAAAACATGCATCAGGGTTGTTAAAATCAGCACTTGAAAATTTTGAGTTCACTATGTATCTGCCATCTTTAAGGCCCGCAGACGATATGCCATCGCCATTTGATTTATTTGACGATAATTTTTTTATGGACGATGATGACGATGAATATGATGAATATGATGATGGGCCGAATAATTTGGATGACTTATTTGAATTTTTAGAAGAGCTGAAACATAGCCCGGGTGTTTTTGATAAGGTATTTGTTAAAAGTCAGCTTGATACAATTATTAAAGAATTAGAATCGTTCATTGACGATTCAGGTCTTCGTGGAACGCCGGATTTTGTAATCAACGAACTAATGAAAATTATGCGAAAAAAGGAGCCGCATATGGTAAAGGGCTTTTCAACTCTTGCCGGCCTTCTTGATACGGAAGGAATCAATGCCCTTTCCAAAGAAGCCTGGATATTGCTCTTTGGAAAGGATAGATAGTATGTTATCAAGCTATTTTATCTTGGATCTTGACTTAAGTGCTACTGATGAAGAGATAAGAAAACGTTATCTAAAGCTTATCAAAAGTAACACACCGGAGAAAGATCCTGATCGGTTTCAGAATATTACCAGCGCCTATGAACAGATCAAAACTCATCGATCCCGTATCCGGGGAAAATTGTTTGGCCCCTTGTCTGTATCAGATGCGGAAGAGTCGCTGCTTTCTTTTGGACGTGCCCGAACAGCGGTCCGAAGACGAGCGGGGCTCAGGGAATTGCTTGATGATGCAAGTTTGTGCGAATCCTAAGGATGGTTTTTAATGCCAAAATTTTATATAAGTAAATTTGTCAAACGCTTTAGGCGATATATTTTTGATAATGTTTTTTTGCCAATCATGAAATGGAGTTCAGCCTTTTTGTCAGCAAAAATCAGAGGTTATGCGCCCGAGTCTGCTGAAGCTCCGACAAGTGAATGGAAGGAAAAAGTCATAGAGGATTTTCAGGTATGGCTAAAGGATATGCCGGACGAAATGCCTGTTAAGCAAAAGGTTGGCATGGATTCTTGCGATCTATATACCTTGCTGATGGAATTTACCGCTCTGAGGCAGGAAATAAAATTCCAGAACCGCGAACAGAACAACACTCTAAGAATTCAACAATCCTTTATTGACAGCCTGAAGGAAACACTAAAGCTGTTAAAGGACAGGACATCGAAACTCGAAACTCTTGAAGAACGTATACGCCTGATTAGTGAAAAAAAAGCTGTATTACCGTTTCTAAATATCAGAGATAGCCTGATTCGTGGAATTAAAGCTGCAAAGGCTGTGGCCGCAACGAAACGATTGTTTGTCCGTCCGCCGCGGGGAATTGAAGGTATAGTCGAAGGTTATGAAATTGCTCTGCGCCGATTCGACCAGGCTCTGAGCTATGTCGGGATAACCCCGGTGACTGCTTTAGGCCAGCCATTTGATCCCGCTACAATGCGGGCAGTAGGGCAGGAAAGTGACTCGCAAAAGGAAGCAGGTATAGTGATTGAAGAACAAGCAGGCGGATTTGTCCGACAAGATGAGGTAATCCGTACTGCTGAAGTAATAGTAAACAAATAGCACGGAGATAAAACATGGAACCAATTATTGGAATAGACCTGGGTACTACAAATTCAGAAGTTGCTTTCATTTTTGACGGCACAGCGGAGATTATTACTGATAACGATAATGGTATTTTGCCCTCATGTGTCAGTATTAGAGAAAATGGAAATATCATTGTAGGTGCTGAAGCCGGCAACCAGGCATTAATAAACCCGGAAAGAACCGTTCTTTCCGTCAAGAGGTGCATGGGCTCGAACCAAAAACTTAAATTGGGCGAGTTATCTTTTTCACCACAGGAAATTTCGGCTTTTATCCTTAAAGAGCTTAAAGAGCGTGCTGAGAAAAAAATCAATCATCCGGTTTCAAAGGCAATAATCACGGTACCGGCCTATTTTACCGATGCTCAAAGGCAGGCTACTCGTGAGGCAGGTGAAATTGCCGGGCTTGAAGTAGTCCGGATCATTAACGAACCTACAGCGGCGGCTCTGGCCTATGAAAGCACCAACCCGGAAACCCAAAGAGTTCTGGTTTTCGATCTTGGAGGCGGCACTTTTGATGTTTCCATTGTAAGAATAGAGGACGGTGTTGTGGAAGTACTGTCAAGTACCGGCGATAATCATTTGGGGGGCGACGATTTTGATCTAAAAATAGTTGATCATCTTTTAAAGCACATGGAAACCGAGTTTGATTATTCGGTAAAAGATAAACCAGCGGTTATGGCAAGGCTCAAGCGAGCTGCCGAAGGTGCAAAAATTCAATTGTCATCAGCACCGTATACAACTATTGAAGAAGATCACATCGGTAAAAAAGGATTCAAGAATCTTCACCTGTCGTTAGAACTGTCAAGGGAGAAGTTCGAAGAAATGATTGAAGAAGATCTTGTCCGCACCATGGAATCGGTAAATAAGGCATTGAAGGATGCATCCATGCTGCCTTCGGCCATCGACAAAATAATCCTGGTGGGCGGGTCAACCCGTATTCCACGGATATCTCAAATGCTGGAAGAAAAAATCGGACATCTGCCTCACAGTGAAATAGACCCGGATATGTGTGTGGCTATCGGCGCCGGCATGCAGGCGGGAAGGGAAATGGGACTGGAACATTCCGGTGTACTGGTAGATATCACCCCATATACCTTTGGCACTTCCGCTGTAGGTGAAATAGATGGTGAATCAAGCAGGACAAAGTTTATTCCCCTGATCCGGCGCAATACCAAGCTTCCGGCAAGCAAAAGTGAGGTTTTCTATACCATGTATGACAATCAGGAGGCTGTGGATGTCATGGTCTATCAGGGAGAAGCGCCGGATGCCCTGGATAATATCCAGCTCGGTGATTACATGTTTAATCTGACAAAGGCATCTTCAAACAGCGAGATCATTTTGAATTTTGATCTGGATCTAAACGGCATCTTAAAAATCAAGGCAGTTGAAAAAAAGACCGGCAACAAGATCAACGCTGTGATCGAAAATGCCATTTCCCGTTTTACCGACGAAGAATTATCAAACACTCAAGATCGTATTAACGGGCTCTGGACTGAAGGAAGGAAATCGGAAACATTTCTGAAAGAAAAGGTGCAAACCGGGGCGGATATAAACGAACTGCCTTCCGAATATGCCGATATTGTCAGAAGGGCTGAAGAAAAGCTGACAGAAGCTTCCGAAGACGACCGCGATGAAATGATTAACCTCGTAGAAGATATTCGTGATGCAGTGATGAACAACCAAATGGAAGATGCCGAAAAGTTTAAAACCGAACTGGACGAGATCCTTTTTTATATGGGATAGATAATATGGAACGTTGCCCCACCTGCAATGCCGGATATAAAGGCACACCTACCTGCCGGCGTTGCAAAACCGACCTGAAGCCTTTACTGAATATTGAAGAAAAATCCAGAACCCATTATAATGCAGCGACCACAGCGTTTGCCGGCAATGATTTTAACAGCATGTTTTTCCATGCCAAACGCAGTTTTTCGCTGCTGCAAACGCCGGAAAACTCTCACCTGCTTGCCTGTTCGGCTCTGCTGCTCCATCGTTTTGATATAGCACTGGCTATTAGCATTGGCAATCTTTAGTGCCCGAACGAAAACTAGAAAATTTTTTCAAGTTCTCGACAGTCCAAAGTTTTCATCTTTAAAAATTAGTAGCATTTAAAAAAATCTTCGGACAGACAAATATATAAATATTAGCTATAGACACGATTAACATCGTTTGATACAAATCTTCTTATTGTTCTCATTTTTAAG
>DAOWEW010000192.1 GCA_030638305.1 Desulfobacteraceae bacterium | reverse complement strand
CATCAATAAATTTCACTCTGAATAAACACTTGCCTTTTTACGAGAACGTCCCATTCGCTCATAAGCAACAATGCCGTCTATTTTAGCAAATAGAGTATAATCTTTCCCCAATCCAACGTTCTCTCCCGGGTGTATTTTAGTGCCCAACTGGCGAACCAATATATTGCCGGCCCTAACTTTTTCTCCGCCAAATCGTTTTACACCACGCCTCTGCGCATTACTGTCCCGGCCATTCTTCGAACTGCCGCCTGCTTTTTTGTGTGCCATTAGTATAACTCCTTAAAACTATTAACATCCTCCCCTGGCCACCCTTCAAAAATTTTTCCATTGAGGGAGGCAAGAAGGTATAAAACTAACTGTTTTGTGCGATGTTGTCAATTTTGACAGCAGTATACTGCTGACGATGTCCCTGTTTTCTACGATATCCTTTGCGCCTTTTGTATTTGAAAACAATAATCTTTTTTGCTTTACCCTGTTCAACTATATGGCCATTAACTGCAACATTTTCAAGAACAGGCTGCCCTATGTTAACATTTTCACCATTTGAAAACATGAGGACTTTGTCAAAAGAAACAGAAGCGCCGATATCTCCTGGAATCTTTTCAACTCTCAGGATTTCTCCTTTCTGAACTTTATATTGTTTTCCGCCTGAAGAAACTATAGCATACATAAATTGTCCTTCCTGATAGCTGTAATATCAATTAGAAATTAAAAAATATTCATTTTTATAATATTCTCAAATTTTGTCAAGATATATTTGCATTTTGATCAGGGTAATCGCATGAATTTTTTAGACTCCAAGCACCTTTATGATGTTTGCATAGCTATACACTTCAATACCTGACTTTTTGGCAACAGGTTCCGCTCTTTTGTCAACCATCGGCGAAATGACAATCATCTGTGCGGATTATTTTGGGAAGCTCATGCAATTATAATAGATTTAATAGTTTCAGTATTCATGAAATATACTCCTTTGTTATAAGGATGGGAAACTCTTTACTTATGGGCCGGGTTAAATCACGCCGAGAGATTTCAAAAAATGCTCCCAGCACTCCGAGGATAGAAATGCTGATGGCAATAGTAAACATCTGCGGGGTAAAATATCTTTGCTTTTCATCCCTGTGATCCAATTTATCCCCCAAACGATCAATTGAAGCAATGATTTGTTCAAAACGCTTATCTACCTGTTCAAAGCGATTGTCCATATCTGATTTCATGTCATCAAAGCGCTTATCAACATCACTTCGAAAATCTTTCAGATCACCTTTGTAGTCATCCATCTGACTCTGCATGTGGTCAAAACGCACCTCAAAATACCTGGATGTAGGGATAATGTTGGCCACCAGAACATCAAGAGTTCTCTTGTCCAAAGTCAAACCTTTTTCGTTTTTTTCTTCAGGCATATCATAAGGATTTGTTTATATAGATTTTCAGATAATTAGGATAGTTCGCGCAAGGGAATTCGTCCGGTTTTTAACATCCATACCAAAGGAACCAATGGATGTTCTCCAAACCGGGGTCAATTGACAAGCTATGGCAATAAAGTCTTCTCCATTCATCTTTCTTCATACTGTCAAGAAAGTCTCCAAGGAAAATATTAAAGAAAAGCAACGGAAACATTGATAAGAGTTCTGTCAAAACGGATTTCGCTCACACATCGTCCATTATATTTTCAAAAGTCTTATCAATCTGTTCTGTCTGAATTCTGAGATGGGTTATCGAAGCGGAAAGTTCCCCTAAAATATCCTCTTTCTGGTTTTCAGAAAGTTCTCTAACTTTCAATACTTCGATATATCTTATTGCTGTGAAACATTCCTGTTCCAATTCTTAAAACAGCAACATATTATTTTCAGATAAAAATTCTCTTTGTTTTTTCATGATTTCAGTCTCTTTTCTGCTCTCTCAATGCTTACACGAAAAGCAACGATTTCAGCTTCCCAATGATGAATAAGTCCGTAATTCAGTGGTTCACTGCTTTAGCGCCCTTCGTAAACACGGCTACCACCAAAGCGAGCTCAAAAAGTTCTGATGGAAGAGCTTGTGTTGCGCCTTTACGAGGAAGGTATTATTTCTACCGGCCAGGGCGCATATCTGTTAAAAATGGATCAATTGTCCTTTCAGTATTCATAAAATTTACTCCTTAGGAACGCGGACGAAATAACTTCATCAAGTAGGCGCATAGATTTTGGTCGGATTTGCTTGATCTCAGATCGCAAAAGTTGAAGGAATAGCGAGCTATTTCAAGATTTTTGAGATTTGAGATCAAATAAAGGCGGCCTGAAGCTGTGCTGCATAGTTGATGAAGTTATTTCGTCCACGTTCCTAATCACACAGGTTGAAAAATTGGGCTGAAAACAAGAGGAAAAATTTTGAGAGCCCTTGTAGGGGACAGGAAAAAAGAAGCGGAAGCGGAACTGTGAAGAAATATGTGATGCTTTTAGACTACTTCGAGGGGTCTTCATTCAACCACGTCCTATAAGCGTGGCAGGTGATCGCCTATCACCCCGTGAATGGTTACGAAAAAAGAATATCCTTACGGCGTCAATGTATCTATTATCGCGCCGGTTGTGATATCTATGCTGTAACTGCCATTCACCATGGCATGCGTGACTGTCACCGAGCCGCCGGCGGCTATGTTTATAGTGCTGCCGTCACTTGCCCTGACTTCGGGATAATTGACACCTGTCGCCGGACCAAGGATTGTTTCCGCGGACGGGTTTCCTCCGGGATTATCAGCCAGCCATGCGTGTACGGCTGTGTAGGCATTCCGTGCGTCCGCCCTTGCGGCTGTCATATAGCTCCGTGAACGGTACCGCGTAAACTGCGGGACTGCAATTGCAGCCAGGATGCCGATGATTGCCACTACGATCATCAATTCAATAAGCGTAAACCCTTTCTTGTTCGTGCTGGTTGTCATTGTTGAAATCTCTTGCGACATATCAAAGAGCCGGCTCAAAATTTGGGGATGATAACAGGATAATGACCCGCAGATCCTTCCAAAAAAAAAGGAGGCGATTAAGCCTCCTTTCCCTTTTAAGCGACTGTGAGAATGGTTGAGTTTTGGGTTTCGTTCCTCAACCCAACCTACATGCTATATCTTATGTTGTTGGTGTTATATAGTTTTAGTTTCACCGGTTACGCTGTCATACTCAATTTTTTTGGTCGTTTTGGTAGATGAAACAGTTACCTCAAAACCTGTGGCTATAGCACCTGATGCCACAACCACAACTGTATTGCCAGATGACAGTGTTCCCATACCAGGGAGGGCCGGGGTAGCAGTGGACGCGATTGCCACATAGGTATCGTTATCTACAAAGTATGCTTCCTCGGCAGTCCTTACAGCGTTGCAGTCTGCTTTCATCGAAGCAATATAGGCTCTTTCCCTATACGCCGAAAACTGCGGAATGGCGATTGCTGCCAGGATGCCGATGATTGCGACAACGATCATAAGTTCGATAAGTGTAAAACCTTTTTCATTGTTTGCTCTTAGTCTTTGAATCATAATTATTTCTCCTTTTTTAAGTTAATATATTTTTTAAAAGACTTTT
Organism: Desulfobacteraceae bacterium; assembly: GCA_030638305.1. Next base: position 1,694 of record DAOWEW010000192.1, on the reverse strand, counting down.
TAGATGACTTGCATTCGATATGTACGAATTTTTATTGATTTTTTTTACGATTTACCTCCCTTTGATTTTTGTCCGTTTAATTTTGATACGGGCGCAAAAAATACGATTTACTTGTTTTAGCCGATTTTTGAGTTATTGATCATTTTCATTTCGGCCTTGCAATGATAAGTTAGCAACTAATGTGCCATATTGTTTTGCCGGGCGTTATTTTGTTGATAAGTTGATAAAAGGCTGGAGGATTTTTAATCCGCAGATTGTAGAGACAGGCGTGAACTGTTGGTTTAATGCCCTGAAGCTTATTGCGGGATAGTTAATTTGCAAACTGTTATACAGAATATTTTTTAAAAGGGATGATTTATATTCTTCTGATCCTGATAATAAAACCAGCGATTTTCACCGAAGGCATGTTATTTTCACCAAAAATCAGACTGTGAAGAAATTTCTTTTTTTTGACAGGATATATTGGTCGGTGAGGAAATATTTGTTTGTTTGTTTGGTTGGGTCTATGCTTTGAACAATCCGGTGTTTTCCTGCTATGGAATTTAACCGGCCAGTGATAATCTTGGTATGATAGTTTGTCATGAGTGCCGATGGATGGCAATTTTTCGGGCTTGGAGATGTTGTAAAAACCAAAAAACGCCCCGGCTTTTTCAGTCAGAGTTCATCCGATTGTTATGTGATTTTAGAGTTTTTTGTGGTACAAAATCAAGTTCCAATTTAAATCCAACTGCCTTGGCATACTCTTCTATTGTTGATAGCTTTGGCGATATTTTTGAATGTACATTCTCAAGACGAGAAATATTACTTTTCTGTGTATGTAGTCTCTTGGCAAGCTCCTCTTGGGTTAGCCCAGCTTTCTTGCGAAGACCAATCAATTTTTTTCTAAGATGATAAGCAGCAGATAATGATTCGTATTCTGCCCTTACGTTTGGATCGCTTAATGCTTTTTTTTTAAAATCATGGAATGTGGGACGAGTCATAGTTGTTTCACCTCCTTCATCCGTTTTCTTGCCAAATCTATTTCTTTCTTGGGTGTTTTCCGGGATTTTTTAATAAATGAATGAAGAATGACAATCTCATGGCCTTTGATTGTACAAAATAGAGAACGCCCAATGCCTTCCTTTCCTTTTGCTCTAATTTCAAAAAGTCCGTCTCCCATTGTGGCAGTGTAAGGCATACCCAGAGCAGGGCCGAATTCCTCCATCATTTCCACAATGTACAAAAAATTGGCCAATATTCCTTTTGGAAATGACAGTGTCTTTTTTTCAATGTTTTCGTTATAAAATGTAATGCGCCAATTCATAGAAACAAGTTATCATGTACGATAACATTGTCAATAAAAAATACCTTTTCAATGCTATGTTGAATGGTTTTCGACACCAATTTGTTCCCGTTCAAAATGTGCATATGCTTGTTTCGCCTTCTTTCTTATTTCATTTGGTAATGCTTGATAGCACTTCCAAAATTTGTCTGTAGTTTTTGATTTCACAGCTTATTTATATCCAAATACTTTTGTATTGCCTTTTTTATACTCCATCAAAGCTTCCTGTGCTAATTGCTCTAATACATCTTCAGATTCGGCAAACAGTTTTTCCCATTTTTTATCAGCTTTGATTTCATCCAGTAGCCATCTTCCAATAACATTTTGTTCAATTTCTGGAAGCTTTGATGCCTCATTAAAAGCATTTTCTAAT